>JAKSDN010001045.1 GCA_022360075.1 Kiloniellales bacterium
CGCAAGAGCCTGGAGCTGGGCCTGGTGGACGGGCTGGGCGAGCTGCGTCAGGTGATGCGCGAGCGCTACGGCAAAAAGGTCCGCCTGAAGCGGGTCGATGGTGAGCGCCGCTGGTGGCGTCCGAGCCTGAGGATAGAGACGCCGCGGCCGAGCGACTGGGCCTCGGGGCTCATCGCGGCGGTCGAAGAGCGCAGCCTCTGGGCCCGTTACGGGCTCTGACTCCGAGACGCGCGGAATGGTGCCGCGCTTGACCACGCTTTCGGCGGTCCCGTAAAAGAACCGCAATGTTCGGTTTCTCCATCCAGAAGCTCCTGGTCCTGGTCGCGATCATCGCCGCGGTCTGGTACGGCTTCAAGTGGATCGGCCGGCTCGATCAGACGCGCAAGGCCCAGGCCAAGGAGCGGGTTCGTTCGGCTGCGAAAGAGCGCGCCCGCAGCGCGGCTCGCCGCGACGCCGAGACGGAAGCGCAGGCCGAGGACATGGTGCTCTGCCCGGTCTGCAACGCCTACGTGCCGGCCCGCGGCGCCAGCCATTGCGGGCGCGGGGACTGTCCTTATTGAGCTTGGCGCCGGGCCGTAGGTCCGCTTGATTCGCCTCTGGGCCGGGGCTAATGTGCGCCGGCCCTACCGCAGTGCAACATTGCCGAAGAGCGCATGTCCACCAAAAGCGCCGCGACGCACGGCGAATCGCCGAAGCCGTTCAACCCGGAGACTTGCTTTCAGCGCCTGATCCTCAGGCTGCACGACTATTGGGCGCGGCGCGGTTGCGTAATCCTGCAGCCCTATGATCTGGAGGTCGGCGCGGGCACCTTCCATCCGGCGACGACGCTGCGCTCGCTCGGGCCGGGGGACTGGAAGACCGCCTATGTCCAGCCCTGCCGGCGGCCCACCGATGGCCGCTACGGCGAGAACCCCAACCGGCTGCAGCACTACTACCAGTATCAAGTCCTGCTGAAACCCTCGCCGGCCGACGCCCAGGAGGTCTATCTCGGCTCGCTGCGCGAAATCGGAATCGACCCGATGGCCCACGACATCCGCTTCGTGGAGGACGACTGGGAGAGCCCGACCCTGGGCGCCTGGGGGCTGGGCTGGGAGGTCTGGTGCGACGGCATGGAAGTCACCCAGTTCACCTACTTCCAGCAGGTCGGCGGCTTCGACTGCGACCCGGTCTCGGTCGAGCTGACCTATGGGCTCGAGCGCCTGGCCATGTACGTGCAGGGCGTGGAGAACGTCTACGACCTGGACTTCGACGGCATCGACAAGGCCCGGGGCGGCAAGACCTATGGCGACGTCTTCCTGCAGGCGGAGCGCGAGTTCTCCACCTTCAACTTCGAATACGCGACGACTGATGTCCTGTTCCGTCACTTCGCCGATGCCGAAGCGGAATGCGAGCAGCTTTTGTCGCGCAACACGGCGATGCCCCTGCCGGCCTACGACCAGTGCATGAAGGCGAGCCATCTGTTCAACCTGCTCGACGCCCGCGGCGTCATATCGGTGACGGAGCGCCAGGCTTACATCGGCCGCGTACGGGCCCTGGCCAAGGCCTGCTGCGAGGCCTGGCTGACGACGCAGACGGGGCGGGGTGAGTCATGATGGTGGTACTGGGTACTGGAGGCATGGGCCAGCCGCTTCGGCGCGAGCATGCTGGCACGGCGGCGAAAGCGCGGCGCCTGCGCACGACGATGACCGACGCGGAACGGCGCCTATGGTCGCGGCTGCGTCGGCAGCAACTCGAAGGTTATAGATTTCGTCGACAGGTGCCGCTGGGTCCGTTTGTTGCGGACTTCGCCTGTTTGGCGGAGAAGCTCGTCGTCGAGCTCGATGGCGGACAGCATGCGATCGATGCGGCGAAGGATCGGCGGCGTGATGCCTGGCTGGCGAATCGGAACTACCGTGTCTTGCGGTTCTGGAACCACGAGGTGATGCGGAACATCGATGGTGTGCTCGCGGAGATCCTTCGGTGCTTGGAGAGCGGGCGGTGACGGGACTCTTCGTCTGGCCCCCCACCCTAACCCTCCCCCTCAAGGGGGGAGGGGATTCCGGCAGTGCTTTGGTCGGAGGTTTGCGTGATTCTGGCGGCGGCCGGCACAACCAGCACCCTCCCCCCTTGAGGGGGAGGGTCGGGGAGGGGGGCCCAAAGAAAAAGGCCCGCGCGGGAGCGCGCCGTGGCTGAATTCTTGCTCGAGCTGCTGTCGGAGGAGATCCCGGCGCGGATGCAGGCGCGCGCGGCGGAGGATCTGCGTCGGCTGGTCACCGAGAGCCTGAGCCAAGCCGGGCTCAGCTATGACGACGCGCGGGCCTTCGTGACGCCTCGGCGCCTGGCGCTGGTTGTCGAGGGGCTGCCGGACAAGCAGCCGGACGTCGCGGAGGAGAGGAAAGGTCCTAAGGTCGGCGCGCCCGAGAAGGCCGTCGAGGGCTTCATGAAGGCCAATGGGCTCGCCTCGATCGACGAAGCGGAAGTGCGCGAAACCGAGAAAGGCAGTTTCTATTTCGCCGTTCGCCAAGTGAAAGGTCGGCACACGAAGGAGCTGATCCCCGAGATCGCGACTGCGCTTTTGCAGACCTTGCCTTGGCCCAAATCAATGCGCTGGGGCGCCAGTGGCGCGATGCGCTGGGTCAGGCCGCTGCACAACGTTCTCGCGGTCTTCGACGGCGAGGTCATTGGTGTGGAGACG
>JAKSDN010000394.1 GCA_022360075.1 Kiloniellales bacterium
CGCGGGCCTGTTTGAAGACGCGGTTGGCCTTGCGGATGTGGCGGCCATGGGCGACCGCGCCGCCTTTCAGATGGGTGATGTTCACGGTCACCTTCTTTTGCGGCAGCTTCTCGTCGCTCGCCCGCTGCACGACACCGCCAGTGCCAGGCGCTGCGGTATTCGTTTTGCGCCCCGAAGTGGCATCGGGTGCCGCGCCCTGCTGCACGACATGGGCCAGCTCATGGGCGAAGAGGCGCCGGCCTTCGCGGCTCTGCGGTCGATAGGCGCCACCGCGAAACACGACATCGGCGCCCGCCGTGAAGGCGCGCGCGCCGAGGTCGCCGGCCAGCCGGTCGGCGTTTCCGTCGCGATGGACGCGCACCGCGCTGAAGTCCCGTCCGAACCGCGGCTCGAAATAGGCGCGCAGCTCGTCGGACAGAGGCTCCCCGCGGCCGCGCATCGACGACAGGCGGTTTGCGGCATCGGCCGTCGGTTCCGCGGGCGCCGCGCCCTCGGGCTTCGCCTGCAGCTCTTCCTCCTCTTCTTCTGCCGCCTGGCGCTGCAGCAAAGGCGTGTCGCCGGACTCGCGCTTGGCCTGAAGCTCCTCTTCCTCCTCCTCCATCGGCTGGCGCTGGACCAGGGGCGTGATGTCCTTGGCGAGCCCGCCATGGGCGGCCTGGTTGTCGGGCGCCCGATCGGATACGACCTGATCGGCGACCCGGTCGGCCTCCCGCTCGAAGGCGTCGTCTGCGGGCCCGATCTTGAGCTTGGGTTGGACCACGGCGCCGGACCCGCTGCCGGCCACGGAAGAACAGCGCGGACAGCCGCCGCCGCATGCGCAGCTCCCGGCCTTGCGCTGTAGCACCGGGGCATCGGCAGAGCTTGCAAGTGGACGCTTCGGGCGCTTTGCTTTCGCTGCGCGCCGACCGGCGTTCCGCTGGATTTTTTGGCCTTTCTTCATGGGTTCTCTCCCACTGCAGCCCCCGTTGGAGACCTTCAGCTAGGTTTGATCCGACCGCTCCTCCGCGCGGACGGCGAGCGTCTCGCCTTGGTTCTGGCCTTGGCCGGCTTCTTCTTCGTCCTGACCTTGGCGGCCCGCTTGCCCGTCGCTGTTTTCACCGTCCCTTTCGTTTTCGGCTTCGTCGAGACCTTCACCTTGGTCGTCGTCTGCTTCTTCGTCGTCCCGGTACCGACCGTCTTCGTGCCGGGCTTCGCGACGACCTTGGTCCCGGGATTGGGCTTGGGTCGCGGCCGAGGCTGCGGCCGCGGTTTGGTATCCGTGTCCTTCTTCGGAGGGTCGGAGGGTTCCGGCGGCGGGCAGACCTCGTCGCCGAGGATGATCTCGCGGTAGTCGACGCCACCCGGCGCCGGCGCGATGTCGGTCGGCCCCTGGTAGAGCTGCTCCTGCTTCTTCGAGAACACCCGGACGTGAAAGCGCGCCTTCGGCGTCGCCGCTCGGGCGATGACGCTGACCTTGCGCTGCTCTTTCGGGTCCTTCTTCTTGTCGTCTTTGCGTTCGTCGTCGTCCTTCTCGACGCTGTAGCTCAGCAGGAAGTGCCCCGTGGCGTCGGTGCAATCATGGCCGAGCTCGCGCAGCCATTGGCCCTTCTCGTCGTAGAGAGCGACCGTGAGACCAGGCGCGGCTGTCAGGTCGGCATTGCGCACGTGGCCGTGCAGACTCCAGCCCTTCGGGTCCGCCTTGGGCGTCTCGGTGACGGCGCGCTCGCTTTCGAAGACGAGCTGGCGGGTCAGGGTCCGGTTGGCGTCGATTTTGCGGTCCAGCGCGGCGACCCGCGGATGGTCCTCGCCGAGGCGGGCGGCGGTGCGGGATCTGGCACGCTCCATGCCGGTCGCCTTGGCCGCGCGCACGCGCTGGAAGCCCTGGACCTCGGCGGCGCGCGCGGAATCGGCACCGGCGACGCCCTTCTCGAACTGTTCGCCGATGCTGTCGAGCGGAACGCGGAGTTTCGTTTGCTTTCTGGTCATCAGCCGTTCTGCGAGCCGAGTGTCGCAGCCCCCGTGTTGCCATAGCCGCCGAGGATGTTCTCGAGCGTGCCGCAGAGATCCGGGAATACCGATGTTACGACGATGCTGTTGCCGGCATCGAAGGTGTAGGGATAGGGCGGCTTGGGCCGGATCATCATACAGTGCGTGGCCTGGTTGTTGGCCGTGTGGTTCAGGAAGCCGAAAGTCGCGGCCGAGAAGAAGGCGTTGAAGAAGCCTTCCTTGAAGCGGTTGCCGCTGGTCCGCGACGAGAAGCCGAAGAGGATCGCCTGGGACAGCAGGAAGTCGTCGAACAACGAGGCGTCGCACTGGTTATCCTCGAACGCCAGATCGTCGAGCGTCATGATCAGGATCGAAGAGAATGAGAGGCTGACTCCGCGCTCGAGCAGATCGAGCACGACCTGGTTGTCGGTGAAGCTGACGTTGCCGTTGGCCAGGTATTGGCCGATCCGGAAGTCGTCGAGCCCTGGGCGGCCCTCCCGCTCGATGGTCAAGTGCGTGTCGATGGTCGCGGTCGTCTCCCGTTGCAGCGACACATTGCCGCCGCTCATGGTGCTGAACAGCAGAAGTTGACCGTAGAGCTCGTTCGAGACGCCGATGTTCACGATCGCCACCGTCGAGGCGAGGAAAGTCGGGTCCAGGCGGTCGCGGCTGAGGACCATACCCCGGCTGGTCAGCGCGTTGCCCTGGACCATCACCGGCCCCAGCGCGGTCACGGAAAGCGCGCGGCCAAGATTCGTGCTCACCTGGTTGCCCTGCATCATCAAGGCGTTCGTGCCCTCCTGTCGCGGATAAAGGCCCTGGCCGATGACGACCGGCACGGTGGGCGCGATGCAGTA
>JAKSDN010000710.1 GCA_022360075.1 Kiloniellales bacterium
CAGCGGCGAGGCGCGCGGGTCGAGCCAGACCTCGTCGAAATAGCCGCTGCGCTCGGCCAGCGTGCGATAGGCCCCGGTGGTCAGGAGCGTGATCCGGTCTTCGGCATGATGGCGGCGAATCGCCGCCATCGCGCCCAGAGCCTGGATGAAATCGCCGAGCGCGCTCAGCTTTATGACAAGAATCCTGCGCCCCACGGGTCCCCTGGAACCTCCCTGCCAGCCCCAGTCTTGGACCGGTGAACGGCCAAGAGGGGTCTCACAGCGCCAACCGCGCTTCAAGGCCAAAACTCGCGCCCGGGCCGCTTTGCGGCGCAGCGACGGGCGCTCAAGCGCCTGTGCCGCCTGGACAAATGGTTGACAAAGGCGGCCGTTCGGCCGAAGTCCAGAGCTTGGCCGGCTGTTCCGGCACCCGCCGCCCGTGCTATGGTCCGGCGGCCGATACAAGCCGGGACTCGAACCATCGTTGGGCCGAGCATCGCGTGACGTCTTCCACGATTAGCCTCGAACAGACCACGTTGACGCTGGTCAAGCGCGTGCTGCGCGACTATGTGCGCCCGCACCTCTGGCGGGTCGCGGCGGCCTTCGTGTGCATGTCCGTCATGGCCGGCTGCGCGGCGGCCTTCACCCAGCTCCTCAAGCCGATCATCAACGACATCTTCGTTGCCCGCGACGCGGACATGCTGACGCCGATCGCACTCGCCGCCCTCGTCGTCTTCACGGCCAAGGGGGTCGCCACCTTCGGCCAGGCGGTGCTGATGGCGCAGGTCGGCAACCGCATCGTCGCCGACATGCAGACCGAGCTCTTCGACAGCCTGATGGACGCCGATCTGGCCTACTATCACCGCACCTCGCCGGGCAGCCTGATCTCGCGCTTCATCAACGACCTCGCCCTGCTGCGCCGCGGCGTGACGGAGACCATGACAGGCTTCGGCAAGGACAGCCTGACCCTGATCGCGCTGGTCGGCGTGATGTTCTACGAGGACTGGCTGCTGGCCCTGATCGCCATCGTCGGCTTTCCGACCGCGGTGCTGCCGATCGTGCGCATCGGCAAGCGCATGCGAAAGGTCTCCGGCAACACCCAGGTCGAGGTCGGCCGCCTGACCACCCTGCTGGACGAGGTCTTCCAGGGCTTCCGCCACGTCAAGGCCTACGGCATGGAGAACTACGAGCGGGGCCGCGCGCGCCGCTCGATCGACGAGGTCTACCGGCTCTACGTCAAGGGCGAGATCACGCGCAGCATCCTGTCGCCGATCATGGAGTTCCTGGGGGGCCTGGCGATCGTCACCATGATCCTCTACGGCGGCCACCAGGTGATCTTCGGCGACAAGACCACCGGCGCTTTCTTCGCCTTCATGGTCGCCTTCCTGCTGGCCTACGAGCCCTTCAAGCGCTTGGCCAAGCTCAACGCCAAGATCCAGGAGGCCCTGGCGGCGGCGGATCGGATCTTCACGCTGATCGATGCCGAGCCCAGCATCCGCGAACGGCCCGACGCCAAGAGGCTCGAGGTCACGGGCGGCGGCCTGCGCTTCGAGGGCGTGAGCTTCGCCTACGACGCCGGCAAGGGCGCCTTGAACGACGTCAGCATCGAGGCGCGGTCCGGCCAGACCGTGGCCCTGGTCGGGCCCTCGGGCGCCGGCAAGAGCACGATGCTGAACCTGCTCCCGCGCTTCTACGATGTCGACGAGGGCCGCGTGACGATCGACGGCCAGGATATCCGCGACGTCACCTTCGAGAGCCTGCGCGGCCAGATCGCCCTGGTCAGCCAAGAGATCCTGCTGTTCGACGACACGATCGGCGCCAACATCGCCTACGGCAAGCGCGACGCCCCGCGCGAGGAGATCGAGGCCGCGGCCCGCCATGCCGGCGCCCACGATTTCATCAGCGAGCTGCCGCAAGGCTACGACACCCTGGTGGGACCGCGCGGTGTCCGGCTGTCGGGCGGTCAGCGCCAGCGTGTCGCGATCGCCCGGGCGATGCTCAAGAACGCGCCGATCCTGCTGCTCGACGAGGCGACCTCGGCGCTCGACACCGAGTCGGAGCGCCATGTGCAGCGCGCCTTGAAGGTGCTCATGACCGGCCGCACGACGCTGGTGATCGCGCACCGCCTCTCCACCGTGGCCGATGCCGACATCATCTACGTGCTCGACGGCGGCCGGGTGATCGAACAGGGCAGCCACGACGAGCTTCTGGCACGCGGCGGCGCCTATGCCCGGCTTTACAGCCTGCAGTTCTTCGGCGAGGAGGGCGAGGATTCCGACCCGGCGGCGGTCGAAAGGCTGGCGGCCGAGCCGCCGGCCAAGGCAAGGGTCAGGGCCTGAGCCGTGTCTCTGCTGAAGCGTCTCCAAAAGACCGGCTTCGGTCAGGCCCTGCTCGCCTGGGAGATCTCGGTCTACCTCCTGCTGCTGCGCGCGACCACGCGCTGGCGGATCACCCGGCCAGCGGCCGCCGAGGCGCTGCTGGACAAGGAAGCCTCCTTCATCGCCTGCTTCTGGCACGGCCG
>JAKSDN010000823.1 GCA_022360075.1 Kiloniellales bacterium
CCTCGCCCTTGGTGCGTGCCATGGCGGTCTGGGCCCTCGGCCGGCTGCTCACCCCGGCAGACTTCGCGGCCGAGCGCGCGCGCTGCCTGCCCGGCGAAAGCGACCCGGCGGTGCGCGCGGAGTGGCAGGCCGTCGATCCTTGAACGGCCGGTCATAAAGCGCATACGCACCATTATGGCCGAAGACTCGGAAGTCGGAGACCGCTGGAACCCAGGACCGGTGAGCGCCTGTACCTGCTTCAACTTGCGCCAGGCGACCCGCCTGGTCACGCAGCGCTATGACTCAGCGCTGCGGCCGGCCTGAAGGCAACGCAGTTCAGCGTCCTCGCCGTCGCGCAAAGCGAGGGCGAGATGCCGCTCGGCCGGGAGCAGTGGTCGAGTCTCTTGGACGACCTCGCGGCCGTGATCACGGCCACGCACGACGAAACATGACCTGTCGATGCGCCTCGACGATGCCTTCCGCATCCTTCCCCGCCTAACCGGGTCAGTAGTAAGGCGACGGCGGCTGCGGCCCCGGCGTGCAGATGAAGGTGACCCGGTTTGGCTGGAAGATGCTGCACTGATTGAGGAAAGCGTCCTCGTTGAAATAGACGACCTGGCCGTCGTTGGGACAAAGCTCCCTCACCCGGTCGCGCACTTCCTCAGGCGTATTGAGCTGGCTGCTGTAGCAGAGCGCGATGGGCCGCGGGGAATCGTCGTAGTCGTGCGGCCCCACAGGTTTCGGCCTCTCGCCGCGAGGCCTCGCCCTGGCCTTGGCCTCGGCGGCCCTTTCCAGCAGCTTGTAGGCATCCCGGTCCGGCGGGACTTCGAAGGGCCGTGTGGTACAGGCGGTAAGACCTGCCGCCAGGGCGAGCAACGAGAGGACACGCGCAAAGCTGAACAAAAGGCCCAGGCTCCTTGACCGAGGCCCTAGATTGCCCCGCCCGGCACGACAAGGAAAGCCGCCACGGCCCCTGGGGCGTCACCTTCGATCGAAAGAGGTCCGTGGCGATCCTGGAATCTCGGATCCCGCTGCCGGTGCAGGCGATGCCGCGCCCCGCGAAGCCTAGATGCCGTCAGCCCTGGGCCGCGCCGATCATGACTTCGGCCAGGATGGTGTAGACCTTGGTCCAGGCCTCACGCAGGTCGGCGGTGAAGGCATCGCCGAGGCCTTGCTCGAGGGTCCAGAGCAGGGCTTCCGCGACCGTGGCATAGTGCGCCTCGGTGACGCCGAACTCGGCATGCCGCTGACCCAGGACCTTGAGCGCCGGGCCCAGCTTCGGCAAGTCGCCCAGGCCGGCGATCGCCAGCTTGAGCGTGGACATGAGCTTCTGTCCCTGGACGGCGATGTCCTCGCGGAACAGAGCGCGGACCGACGGATCCAGCTCGAACAGACGCTGGTAGAAGAGCTGGGCCACGGCTTCGGCGTCGGGCTCGATCTTCGCGAAACTCTCCTGCACCATCTGCCGCTCGGCCGCGCTGAGCGGTCCGCCTGCGGCCGGGCTCGACGGAGCCGCTGCGACCGGAGGGGCCGCAGGCGCCGGGGGCGCCGCGACCGGTGCCTCGTACGCTTCCGCAGGCCGGACCTCACCGCCGCGCTGCAGCGCCTCGACCGCCGTGCGCGCCGATTGTCCGAGCCCGCCCAGAACCTCGGTCTTCTCGCTCAGCGACGTCAGGATCTCGGTGATCTGCCCGGTCGCATTGCTGGTCTGCCCGGCGAGCTGCTTGACTTCTCCGGCGACCACGGCGAAACCCTTGCCCGCATCGCCGGCGCGCGCGGCCTCGATGGTCGCGTTGAGGGCCAGAAGGTTGGTCTGCTTGGCGATGGCCTCGATCTGTTCTGCGACCTTGGCCACCTTTGCGATCTCATCGCGCAAGGCCGACAACTCGCCGTCGATGGCCTTGACGGCCGAAATCACATCTTGCGATGCGGCGGAATTACTGGGAGAGGCGCTTGAGTCGGCCCTGAGAGCCCCTGCGGTGCTGGCCATGGTGTTTCCCCGAGTCGAGACGTCCAAACCGGAACTGACTCTGTCCCCTACCAGTCGGCACCTAAGAAGCGGTTAAGCCTCCGCTCACCCAACAGCGAGACCGCCTCCGTCCCAGCGGACTAAGCAAGAATGAGCCAGGCAAGATTCGCCGACTGGACCCCTATTTGCCTAGTCAAAAACGCTAACGTCGTTAACGATCGTTGTACTATTGGTAAACACCGCTTTGTTTAGCAATAAAATTAATCATAAAAAGCAAGATTAATGTCAAAATTACCTGAGAATAGAGCCAAATTCATTTCGATTTATCTTGCTATTGTCGCTAAAATGCGGCATAAATTTCTTGTGCAAGAGGGATAGATGCGATCATTCGCGCGGGACTAACGGATCGGAAAAAGTCATGAGCGCTAGAGAGATCACCAGCAACGGCTGGAACGGAATCGGGGGCCTTCGGGCCTCGTTTCTTTCTGGGCTGATGGTTCTGGCGGCCCTCCTGCTGCACGCCAGCCCGGCGCAGTCCAATTCCGGCAGCGGCAAGCTCGACGTCGTGGACGAGATCGAGTGCCTGGCCCTGAACATCTATCACGAAGCCCGCGGCGAGGCTGACCTGGGCAAGCTCGCCGTCGGCCACGTCGTCCTCAACCGCGTCGACGACCCACGCTTTCCGGAGACGATCTGCGGCGTGATCAAGGACGGCGGCGAGAAGAGGCGCCACCGCTGCCAGTTCTCCTGGTGGTGCGACGGACGCAGCGACAAGCCGCGCAACGCCCGGGCATGGGAGCGCAGCCAGGCCCTCGCGCGGCATATCTTCTGGGGTTTCTCCGTCGATCCGACCTCAGGTGCCCTGTGGTATCACACCACGTCGGTTCGGCCGATCTGGCGCAAGGCGCTGGTCAAGGGACCGAAGATCGGCAACCACGTGTTTTACGTTCGTGAGAACAATCGCCCGACGCGGGTGCAGAAGGCCGCCCTCGACTGAAGTCGATGGCAAGGCTATCGGCGACCGCCACATCTCCTTTGATCTCCAGGGGCCTCCCGACCGCTGCAAGCCCGGTCGGGAGGCCGCGACTCGCGACGGTCCCGCTCGTCGCATCTTCGCCTCTCCAAGACTACCCCCGGCCTGTGCTAGCATCCGCGCGGAGCTCGCCTCTTTCCGGCCGTGCCAACAAGCTTCGGTCCGCCGGCGTCGTCGCACTCGAGGGGCCCCGGGAGGCTGCTGGGAGCGGATGCCGGCCGGTGTTGTGTTCACGCGGTGGGACAGAGCTCGTGAAAAGGACGGGAGGGGCTACACTTGGCCGAGGTTGCGCGACCAAGGCTCGAGCATATCGAGCTGCTGAAGGGTGTGGACGAGGAACAGCTCCGGCGCTTGGAGTCCCGCTGCCGCTGGCGCCGCTACGGTATCGGCGACAAGATCTTCGATCGCGGCGACAGCGGCCGACAGGTTTTCTTCGTGATCGAAGGCCGGGTGAACGTAGTCGATTTCACGCTGTCGGGGCGCGAGGTCGCCTTCGCCAGCGCGGTGGCGGGCGACTCCTTCGGCGAGCTGGCGGCTATCGACGGCCTGCCCCGCTCCACCAGCGTGGTCGCCGTGGAAACGACCTACCTAGGAATCCTGCCCCACGAGCCCTTCATCGCGCTGCTCCGGGAGAACGCCGAGATCGCCTTCCGGGTACTGGTCAGGCTGGCCGAGATCGTACGCCGCGGCGACGAGCGGATCATGGAGCTGAGCACGCTCGCCGCCACGCACCGGGTCTATGCGGAGATCCTGCGCATGGCGCAGCCGGACGCCGCGGTGCCCGACCTCTGGGTCGTCCGGCCGCTGCCGCCTCTGCGCGAGATCGCCAGCCGGGTCAGCACCACCCGCGAGACCGTGGCCCGCGCCTTGGGGCAGCTCTATCCGAGCGGCTTGCTGCGCCGCAAGGGCCGCAACCTCTATCTCATGGACCGCACGGCGCTGCAGCAGAAGATCTACGCCTGGCAACTGGAGAGCAGCGTCAAGTAGCCCACTGCGAGGCTCGCCGCAGACGCTCGGGCGGTCTCCAAACGCCCCCGAGGCGGCCGAGCGTGACCCGCGACATCCCCACCGGAGCGTCCGGCCGAGCTTTCTCGATGGCCGGTTGCGCGCGCCTTTCGCGCCGCTCGATAGCTGAAAGTTGAAGAGATTCATGCTAATGTGATGACCGTCACTGTCGGGTGGGTTCCTATGTGACAATGATCACTTTTGGAGGACGTTCGAGGGATTAGATCTAGAGCCTACGAAGGGAAAAAGCGTAAGCCAAGGAGGTCAGGGAGATGTCAGGAACGAAAAGCTCGATCCTGCACGTCGCCTGTTACCGGTGTCTTGGCGGCAAGCATGTCACCTCGTAGGTCTCGTACATCTGGCGAATTGGGCGGTCTGTGATGGAGCTTATGGAGATAGACAAAAGTCAAGGGAACGGAGCCCACACCGGAAGACTGACGGTAAACCTCAACGAACGGACGGTGGAGGTGGACGGTCAGCCCCTGCAACTGACGAGCAAGGAGTACGGGATCTTGGAGATCCTCTTCCGACGCTCGGTGGCGGGGCGCGACGACGCCGTTATCAGAACCGGTAAGCTCTCGCTCAACCTCAACACCCACCGCGTCGAGGTCGATGGCAAGCAGATACACCTGACCAACAAGGAATATGCCATCCTGGAGATCCTGTCCCTGCGCAAGGGGACGACGACGACCAAGGTCATGCTTCTCGACCACCTCTACGATGGGCTGGACGAGCCTGAGATGAAGATCATCGATGTCTTCATCTGCAAGCTTCGCAAGAAGCTCGCGGGCTTGACCGGCGGCGAGCACTACATCGAGACCGTTCGCGGTCGGGGCTATCGACTGCGCGACCCAGTCGACATCAACGCGGCCTGATCCCTGGACTACGACGCATTCGGCCCGATGCGACAGGATCGCATCGGGCGCGTGAAGGCGATCGATCACGCGAGGCAGCGGGGGCTAGAAGATGGCCTCCGCTTTGTGATTCCGCGCTTTTTCTTAGAGCCTGACTCGAAAAGAGCCCTGTGAATTCAATGAGTTGCTATAGTTTACTTGCCATCACCGGGCTTGACCCGGTGATCCAGCGTGACGCATTGATCAAGCGATTCCTGGATTGCCGGATCAAGTCCGGCAATGACAAGTAAGGAGGGATTTCTCTCCAAGCTCTTGTTCTAAAGTGGATCATTTTGGGTCAGGCTCTTACATAGATTCAGTCACCCTGCGCCGGCCGCCGGGCACCCAGAGCCAACGACCAGTAGTGGCCGAGCTCCTGCCGGTCGCGCCGTCGCTCGATGAAGGCATAGCCCGCTCCGGCCTCCAAGACCTCGGGATCGAGGATGTTGCGCCGATGGGAGTCGCTACGCATCCAGACATCGACGACCTCCTCGGGCCGCTCGAAGCCGGCCGCAATATTCTCGGAGGCGACACGAAAGCGGTAGCCCGCGCGGCGCAGCCGCTCGGAGAGATCCGGCCCGTTGGGACAAGTATGGGCGAAGCAGGCCTCGTCGCGCATCGCCTCGGCATGCGCTTGGGCGGCCGCGGAGAGCTTCGGATGGGCGCGCAGCGCCGGCAGGCCGTGCAGGCTGCGATGATGGTTGAGACGCCCGATCATGCGCTCGACCATCGCCGGATCGGCCCAAGCCGGACTCGGGCCGGCATCGACGAGCGCGAAGAGCAGCGCGGCAGCAACCAGAACGAAGCGCATCATGAGGCCGCACTCTAGCGGGCCTCAAGGGGCGCGAAAACGGCGCCGGAGGCCGTTTCACGGGCGAAAGCCCGACCGGCCGGCGGAGCGTTAGCGTCACCGCACGCCTTGCCTAATAGGGGCAACTTTGGCAAAGCGGTCACGCTGACGACAACTTTGGGGGGAGTCTGGCCATGGCCGAAGATCGCCAGGCCGACAGTCGGGCCGAGCTCGAGGCCTATCTGAACGCGCATCCGCAGACGGCCTGTCTCGACGCCCTGTTCATCGACCTCTGCGGACAGGTGCGGGGCAAGCGCTATCCGCGCGAAGATCTCGGCAAGCTCTTCGAAGAAGGCCTGCAAATCCCCTATTCGCTCTACCTGCTCGACGCGACGGGCGAATCGCTGGACCCCTGCGGGCGCGGCTTCTCCGATGGCGACCCGGACGGCACGGCGGTCGTGCTGCCAGGGACGCTGGCGCCGGTTCCCTGGGCCGAGACGCCGCGGGCGCAGGTTCTCATGACCATGCACGACGAGGCAGGCAGGCCCTCCTCGGCCGATCCCCGCAACGTCGCCGCCGACAGCCTCGCCCGCATCGCCGAGCTCGGGCTCCGTCCCGTCGTGGCCTTCGAGCTCGAGTTCTATCTGCTCGATCCCAGGCGGGACCGGCAGGGGCGGCCGCAGGCGCCGCGCGCGGAGACCCATGGCCGCCGGCGCAAGGCGGGCCAGGTCTATGCCATCGACGGCCTGGACGAGTTCCCCTCCTTCTTCGGTGATATCGAGGCCATGAGCCGGGCCCAGGGCGTGCCCGCCACGGTGGCGACCAAGGAATACGGCCACGGCCAGTTCGAGATCAATCTGCGGCACCAGGACGACGCCCTGCGCGCGGCGGACCACTGCGCGCTACTGCGCCATCTCGTGCGCAGCGTGGCGGCGCGCAACGGCCTGGATGCCACCTTCATGTCGAAGCCTTTCGCCGAGCAGACCGGCAACGGCATGCACGTGCACGTGAGCCTGCTGGACGATGCGGGGCGCAACGTCTTCGACGACGGCAGCGCGACCGGCAGCGAGCGCCTGCGCCACGCCGTGGGCGGCCTGGCCGCGACCCTGCCGGAGGCCATGGCCATCTTCGCGCCCAACATCAACGCCTTTCGCCGCTTCGGCCCGAACCTCTTCGTCCCCGTCACCAAGAGCTGGGGCAGCAACAACCGCTCCTTCGCCTTTCGCATACCTTGCGGCTCAGGCAGCGCGCGGCGGATCGAGCATCGGGTGGCCGGCGCCGAGGCCAACCCCTACCTGGTCCTGGCGGCGATCCTGGCCGGCCTGCATCACGGCATCAGCGGCCGCCTCGACCCGGGGCCGGCTTGGTCGGGCAACGCCAGCGAGACGGTCGACCCGGACATCCCGGCCGACCTGCCGGCTGCGCTGGCGCGCACGCGCGGCGCTCAAGTGCTCTGCGACTACTTCAAGGATGACTATTTACAGCTCTATTGCGCGGCGAAGGACCTCGAGTACCGCCGCTTCCTGAGCGAGATCACCACGCGCGAGCACGACTGGTACCTCTGATCCGGCTGGCCGGCACGCCGGTTC
>JAKSDN010001213.1 GCA_022360075.1 Kiloniellales bacterium
CCTGGGCAGCCCGCTGGGCGACCATCCGGACATGCGCAAGGTGCCGGGCGTCGATTTCTCTTCCGGCTCCATCGGACACAACCTCTCGGTTTCCGTCGGCATGGCGCTCGGCCTGACGCGGCGCGGCTCGCCGGCCCGCGCGGTCTGCCTGATGGGCGACGGCGAGATGACCGAGGGTCAGATCTGGGAAGCCGCCGTCGCGGCGCCCAACTTCGGCCTCGATAACCTGGTGGGCATCGTCGACATCAACAAGGTCGGCTCCGACGGTGCGACCGCCGACATCATGGACACCCGTCCGCTCGACACGAAGTGGAGTGCCTTCGGCTGGCGCGTGCTGCCGCTCGCTGACGGCCACGACCTGAACCAGACCTTCGACGCCCTCGACACGGCCCTGAACAAACCGGACGGGCGGCCGACCGTGGTGCTGGCCGACACCGTGGCCGGCAAGGGCGTCAGCTTCATGGAAGGCACCTGGCAGTGGCACCTGGGCTTCCTGGGACCGCAGGACAAGGACCGGGCGCTCGCCGAAATCGAGGAGGGGCTGAGGCGATGACCACAGGCAGTGTCTACCAGCAGCGCAGCGAGGATCGCACGATCCCGGAAGACAGCACGGTCACGTTGGACTTCGACGAGAAATCCTGGGACATGGCCGGCTCGCTGGCGCTCTCGACCCAGCTTTCGACCGGGCGCACTTTGATCAAACTGGCGGAAAGTGGGCACGACGACATCGTCGTCTGCACCGCCGACCTCGGCCGGCCGACCCAGGTAATCGACTTCGGCAAGCGCTATCCGAGCGCTACTTCAACTTCGGCATCGCCGAGCGCAACATGATCGGCGCGGCGGCCGGCCTCGCCACCACGGGCTGGCTGCCGGTCATCTCCAACTACGCCTTCTTCCTGGCCCTGATGGGCCTGGAGAACATCCGCAACGACATCTGCTACCCGAACCTCAAGGTGCGCCTGGTCGGCACCCACTCCGGCATCGCCATGGGCTTCTACGGCACCTCGCACCACTGCAACGAGGACATCGGCGCGCTGCGCGCCGTCGCCAATCTGGTGCTGATGGCGCCCTGCGACGCCAACGCCATCGAGGCGGCGCTGACGGCGACCATCGGTTATGACGGGCCGATCTACTTCCGCTGCGGCCGCGGCCGCGAGACGCCGGTCTATGACAGCCCGCCCGACTGGCGGATCGGCGGCTCGAACCGCCTGCGCGAAGGCGACGATGCCACGATCCTCACCACCGGCGTCGAAGTCGCCTTCGCCCTCGACGCAGCCGAGCGCC
The DNA here is from genome assembly GCA_022360075.1 of Kiloniellales bacterium. The sequence continues at coordinate 1,285 of JAKSDN010001213.1, forward strand.
TGGCCCGGGAGGGCCTCTCGGTCGAGGTGGTCGACATGTACTCGATCGCGCCGATCGACGAGGCCCGCATCCTGGAGGCGGCAAGGCGCCATGGACGCCTCTTCACCGCCGAGGAGCACAACGTCACCGGCGGCTTCGCCAGCGCCGTCGCCGACGTCCTGGCCGCGCACGGGGTCGGCGCCAAGGTCACGCGGATCGGCCTGCCCGACGCCTACGCCATCCTCGGGCCGCCCACCCATCTCTACCGCCACTACGGCATGGACGGTGAAGGCATCGCGCAGCGCGTGCGCGAAGCCCTGGCCGACTCCGAGTGAGGACAAGGCGAACGAGCACCACCACCCGTTCGGCCCGATGCGGCCGAACCCGACAAATCGAAGGGAGGAAACTGCGATGAGAATGAAAAAAACCGGCCGCAGCCTGCCGGCGCTTGCGGTTGCTGCTCTGCTGCTGGGAAGCGGCGCTGCCGCCGCGGAGGAGATCGTGCTGGCGCATGGTGCCAACCCGGGCAACCCCCGCTCCGATGCCGCGGCCATGTTCGCCGAGCTGGTCGAGCGCTACAGCGACGGCGCCATCACCGTGAACGTGGCGGGCGCGGCCAGCCTGGGCGACGACAGCGAGATGATCCAGTCGGTCAAGGTCGGCACCATCCACATGACGGCCAACTCGCAAGGTGCCTTCTCGCAGGTCGTGCCTGAGGTCGCCACTCTCGGCCTGCCGTTCCTGTTCGACGAGCTGCCCGACGCCTGGGTCACCCTCGACGGTCCGGTCGGCGCCGAGCTCTCGGCCCGCGCCGAGAAGAAGGGCTTCGTGATCATCGGCTGGTGGGATAACGGCGTGCGCCACATCACCACCGTCGAGGGCCCGATCACGGCGCCGGCCGACGTGGAGGGTCTGAAGATCCGCACGCCGCCGGATCCCATGACTCTCGACATCTTCAAGGCGCTCGGCGCGAACCCGGCGCCCTTGGCGTGGAGCGAGCTGCCGACGGCCCTGAAAACCGGCACCTTCGAGGCCCAGGAAAACCCGCTGACCAACATTCACTCGGCCAAGCTGCACGAGATCACCACCCACATCTCGCTGACCGGGCACAAGTACGAAGGCACCCCTCTGATCGCCAACGCGGCCTGGTGGAACGGCCTGCCCGAAGCAAACCGCGACGCCGTGCGCCGCGCGGTCAGCGAGGCGGGTTGGTACCAGCGCGGCCGCAACCTGATCGACAACGAGCGGCTGGTCGCCGTGATCAAGCAGGAAGGCGGCACCTTCCAGGAGGTCGACAAGCAGCCGTTCGTCGATGCCACCGCCTCGGTCTACGAAAGCTGGAAGGGCAAGTTCCCGGACTTTGTCGCCCTGCTGACCAAGGAGGCCGCCGCGGCAAAAGCGCAGTGACATCGAGCGAAGGGGCAACCGGCGGCGCGGGGCCTTCGGGTCCCGCGCTGCGCCTCGCCGCCGCTCTGGAGGCCGCCATTGCGGCCGTGTCGAAGGCCTTGCTCGTCGTCATGACCGTCGTGCTGTTCGGCGCGATCTTCATGAACGTGGTGCTGCGCTACGCCTTCTCCAGCGGCGTGGCCGGTGCTTATGAGCTGCCGGCGATCCTGTTCCCCTGGCTGGTCATCTGCGGCGCCGTCCTGGCCGCCCAGCGCGGCGAGCACATCGCGGTCGACATCGTTCTGCGAGTGCCCGTGGCGCGCCTGAACCGCGCCATCCGCGCCGTCATCGAGCTGCTGATCGCGGCCATGGCTCTGGTCGTGGTCCAGGCCGGATGGGTCATGATGACCAGCTCCTGGAGCAGCCACCTCGCCGAGACCGGGCTCAGCGAAGGCTGGGGCTACATGGCGCTGGTCTATGGCTATGCGGCAATCGGCCTCACCGCGCTGATCGGCCTGTGCCGCACGCTCCTGATGCCAGGTGGAGCAAGCGCGGAGTCCAACGCGCCATGAGCCTGTTGCTCGCAATCATCTTTCCGCTACTCCTGCTGCTGGCCGTGCCCGTGGCGCACGCCTTGCTGATCGCGGCGGGCGGCGCCGTCCTGATCGAAGGGCGGGTGCCGGTGCTGATCACGGCGCAGCGGCTCTACTCGCCGACCCAAGACTTCCCCATGCTGGCGATCCCTTTCTTCATCCTCGCCGGCAACCTCATGATGTCGGGCAACTTCGGGCGTAGCCTGATCGACTTCGCCAAGGCTTGCGTCGGCCGCCTGCGCGGCGGCTTGGCGCAGGTGAGCGTGGTCGGCTCGATGATTTTCGGCGGCGTGTCTGGCTCGGCGGTGGCGGACGCGACCGCCCTGGGCAACGCGCTGATCCCGATCCAGAAGCGCGAGGGCTATCCGGCCGGCTTCGCCGCGGCGGTCAACGCTTCCTCCTCCACGGTCTCGGTGCTGATCCCGCCTTCGATCCCGCTGATCATCTACGGCCTGGTTTCCGAGACCTCGATCATCGACCTCTTCATCGCCGGCATCGTGCCGGCGGTGATGCTGGTCTTCGGCATGCTCTTGGTCTGCTGGCTGATCAGCAGCCTGCGGGACATCCCGCTCGCGGCCGAGCCAGGCGGCCTGAGGCGCTTTTTCTCGACCTTCGGCCGCTCCCTGCCGGCCGTGCTCATGCCGGTCTTCGTGATCGCAACCCTGCGCTTCGGCATCGCCACGCCGACGGAAGTCTCCGTCATGGCGGTCGCCTACGCCCTGGCCGTCGGCCACTTCGTCTACCGCGACCTCGATTTGAAGGGCATCTACAAGGCGATCATCGACGCCGGCGTGGTGACCGGCGCCGTCATGCTGATCATCATGGCTTCGAGCCTGATCCAATGGATCCTGACCCTCGAGCGGCTTCCGGTGGAGATCGCCGAGTGGGTCCTGGCGACGCTGCAGGAGCCCTGGGCCATCCTGCTGGCCATGAATCTGATCATGCTGCTGATCGGGACATTCCTCGACCTTCCGGCGGCGATCCTGCTGCTGACCCCGATCTTCGCCGAGATCGCCGGCGTGATCGGCCTGAGCCCGGTGCAGCTCGGCGTGATGATGGTGCTGAACCTCTCGATCGGACTCTACACCCCGCCGGTCGGCACCACCCTCTTCATCTCCACCTCCATCGCCGGCAACCGCATCGGCAACACCATCCGCGAGCTGCCGCCCTTCTATCTCGTGGCCATCGCGGTGACCCTGCTGGTCAGCTACGTGCCCTGGTTCTCGCAGATCCTACTGTAAGAGCGGCGGGCCGCCTGGCGGCACTCTGCGGTCACCAGCAGCTATAGCCACCGTCGGCAACGACGATCGCGCCGGTCATCAGGCTGGCCGCGTCCGATGCCAGGAAGTGCACGACCGAGGCGATCTCGTCCGGCTGACCGACGCGCGCCATCGGCGTCATCTCCAGCCAGGTTCGGAGCATCTGCGGATTCTCCTTCATGCCGAAGGCAGTCAGCGGCGTCTCGACGTAGGTCGGCGCCACAGCGTTCACCCTGACGCCCTTGGGTGCCCACTCTGCGGCCAGGGACTTGGTCAGGTGATGCACCGCCGCCTTGGAGGCGTTGTAGAAGCTCTGCGGCTGCGGCTTGTTGACGATGAAGCCGGACATCGAGCCGATGTTGACGATCGAACCGCGGCCCTGCTTCAGCATTTCCCGGCCAAAGGCGCGGCAGCAACGGAACACGCCATCGAGATTGATGTCCATGTGCCGGCGCCAGCGCTCGTCGTCGGTGTCCTCGGCCGCCACGTCGCTGTGGGCGATGCCGGCATTATTCACCAGGACGTCGATACGGCCGTGCTTCGCGACGACCTGCCGGGCGACGTCCTCGACCTCTTCGCTTCGGGTGACGTCCATGGCCAAGGGCTGGGCCTCGATGCCCGAAGCGGAGAGACCGGCGGCGACGGCTGCGGCGCGATCCGCCTTGATGTCGGTCACGACAATGATGGCACCGGCCTCGCCGAGCGCCTGGGCGCAGGCCGCACCGATGCCCTGCCCGCCGCCGGTCACCAAGGCGACGCGGCTATCGAGCCTCAGCTTCTCCAGGTACATTCAGCCCTCCCGTAGCGCGACGTAGGATGTGCCATCGAAGCGGCCGACGACCATGCCATCCGACTCCCGCGTGAAGAGTCCGTTCTCCACCACGCCGGGAACCATGTTGAGCGCGGCCTCGAGGCCGGCCGGATCGTCGATCCGCTCGCAGCGGCAGTCGAGGATGTAGTTGCCGCTGTCCGTCACCACGGGTCCGGCCTCGCGCTCCCGTCGCTGCAGCGCGACGCCGGGCAAGCCGAAGTCTCCCAAGACGTTTGCCACGGCCCTCTCGGTCTGCCGCCAACCGAATTGCACGACCTCCACCGGCAGCGGGAAGCGGCCCAAGTGGTCGACGATCTTCGTCTCGTCGCAAATCGTGATCATCTGCTTCGAGGCATGGGCGACGATCTTCTCCCACAACAGGCAGGCGCCGCCGCCCTTGATCATGCGGAAGTCGCGGTCGATCTCGTCGGGCCCGTCGATCGTAAGGTCGATCTCGCCCATGTCGTTGACGTCGGTGATCGCGATTCCGACTTCCCGCGCAACCGCCGTCGTGCTCTCCGAGGTGGTCGTGGCGGCGATCCGAAGGCCATCGCGCACCTTCTCGCCCAGCGCCCGGACGAAGAAATGCGACGTGGTCCCCGAGCCGAGCCCCAGCTTCATGCCGTCACGGACGAACGCCTCGATCGCGCGCCGTCCCGCCAGCTTCTTGGCCTCGTCCTGATTGACCATGCCGTCCTCTCGCTCGAGATGCCGTCAGATTTTCTCGGTGATCCAGGAGTCCAGCGCCGGAAGCTGGTCCGGGAACTCGTTGCCGCTCTTGATGGCCATGACCGTGACCAGGATGTTGACCAGAAGCTGGTGGTTGAGGCGCGAGGCCAGCGGCGTTAGGAGCTCGGTATGCTCGTAGGGCGTGACCGAGACCACCAGCTCGGATTCCCGGGCCAACGGGCTCTCCGGGGCCGTGATGGCGATGGTCCGCGCGCCGTTGCGGGCCGTGATTCGCGCGGTCTCGACCAGGGGGCGGGTCGCGCCGGACTGGGAGAAGATCAGAAAGACCTCGCCCTCGCGCATGCTCTCGGCCACGCTCTTCTGCCGCGTCTCGCTGAAGATCGTCGCGCAGCGCAGGCCCAGACGGCTGAACTTGTGCTCGGCGTCCGTCGCCGTGATCTCGGAGATGCCGCTCGCCAGGATCCCGATCCAGCGCGCCTCGACCAAGGCCGCCGCCGCGGCTTCGATCTCGGCGACGTTCAGGTCTTCGAGCGCACGCTGCACGGCGTTGAGGGAGTTGTGGCAGGTCTTGTGGACCACGCTCGCGACGTCGTCGGTCGAGAGGATCTTCTGGTACTCGAAGGGCGCCATCGGCACCAGGTCCTGGGCGAGCCTGACCTTGAACTCGTTGTAGCTGTCGAAATCGAAGCGGCGGAAGAAGCGCACGATCGTCGGATCGCTGACCCGGCAGCGGCTCGCCAGGCTCGCCATGCTCATGTTGATGACGTCGCTCGGCTCGTGCAGCACCGCCTCGCCGACCCGACGCTCGGCCGAGGCCATGTGAGTCAGCTCCTGGCTGATCTTGCGCAGCAGGCTCTTGTTCAAACCGCGGCTTCCCTGGCTTCCAGACTCTCGATGACATCGCTGACGGCGGCGATGCGCGAGATGCGGTGGGCGTCCTCGTCGGACACCGCCGCACCCCCGCCCCAGCTCACGACGCAAAAGGGAACCTCGGCGGCCTCCGCGCAGCGCCTGTCGATTTCGGTGTCCCCGACATAGATGACCTCGCGGGGATTGAGCTCCATTGCTGCGATCACCGCCAGCAGATGCTCGGCGTCGGGCTTGCGGCGCGGCACCGCGTCAGCCCCCAGGGCAACCTCGATCAACGCGTCCAGGCCAAGCCCGGCAAGCACGAGCTCCGTCAGATGGTGCGGCTTGTTGGTGCAGACCCCCAGGCGCAGCCCCGCCCGCCGTAGGTTGCGGAGATCCTCCATCACATGGGGAAAGAGCTTGGTCTTGACGGCGGGCGCCGCCCCGTAGTGCGTCAGGTAGGACTCCAGGGAGCGTTCGAGCAGCGCCGCGTCGTCCGGCGCCCCGATCTCGGCGAAGATGCGCCTCAGCATCGAGCGCGCGCCGTCGCCGATGAAACGCTCGACGGTGGCAACGGGCAGGCCCTCGCGACCGATGCCGGCCAGCACGCGATTCACCGCGGCGGCGATATCCGGCGCGCTGTCGATCAGCGTGCCGTCGAGATCGAAGATCACTGCGCGGTACAAATCGCCCTCCCCAAAGCGCGTCCCCTCCCCTAGCCCCGCCGGCTGAGCCTGCCGAAGACCGTGGTGAGCGCCGGGTAGAGCGCGCGGTAGACGTCGAACAGCTCACGATAGCTCTGCCCGCGCGCGGCATCGGGGTGCCAGCGCTCGACGGGCGTACAGGCACCCGCCGCCTCGGCGATGTCGCGCCAGACGCCCGTGCCGACCCCGGCCAGCAGCGCCGCGCCGTAGGCGCCGCCCTCGGCCGCGCCGCGCACGGTCAGGACCTCGGCCCCGAAGACGTCGGCCTGCATCTGATTCCAGAGCGACGCGGAGCTGCCGCCGCCCGAGGCATGCAGGCGCGATGACTCGCCGATACCGATCTCGGCCATCAAGGCCTTCATGTCGGCCAGGGCGAAGACGACGCCCTCCATGAGGCTGCGGATTATATGGCGGTCGTCGTGGCTGGCGCGCAGGCCGACGAAGGCTCCGCGCGCATCGGGATCCGGCCAGGGACAGCGCTCGCCCATCAGGTAGGGCAGAAACAGCAAGCCGTCGCTGCCGGGCGGGACCTCGGCGGCCTTGGCGACCAGCCGGTCGAAGCTCAAGGTATCCTCCGCACCGTCCACAGCCCCGGCCAGCAGAGAGCGCAGCCAGGAAAGGGCGCCGCCGGCGTTGAGCGACACGCCCATGCAGTGCCACAGCTCGGACGAGACGTTACAGAACACCTGCAGCCGCCCGCCGGGGTTCGCGAGCGCGCGATCGAGCGCCGTCGCCACGATCCCGGCCGTGCCGATCGTGGTCTGCAAGACGTCCGGCGACACGACGCCGGAGCCGAGCGTCTGGATGACCGCGTCGCCGCCGCCGCCGACCACGGGCGTGCCGGCCGTAATACCGAACAGTTCCGCGCCGGTCTTGCTGACTTCGCCGGACACGACCTGGGACTCGTGACACGCGGGCAGGATGGCGGAATCGATCCCGGTCTTCTCAAGCAAGGTCTGCGACCAGCAGCGCGTCGCCACGTCGAAGAGCCCGGTCCCCGAAGCATCGGAGACTTCCGTGGCGATCTCGCCGGTCAGGATCAGGCGCAGGTAGTCCTTGGGATTCAGGGCATGGGCCAGCTTGTCGTAGAGCGCCGGCTCGTGCTTGCGCATCCAGACGATCTTGCCGCCGGTGTAGCCGGGCAGCATCTGGTTGTTCGTGAGCGCCAGAAGCGCATCGAGGCCGCCGGCCGCCTCGACGATCTCCGCGCATTCCGCCTCGGTGCGCTGGTCGTTCCAGAGGATCGCCGGTCGCAGAACCTTCAGGTCGGCATCGAGCGGCGTGAGCCCGTGCATCTGGCCCGAAAGGCCGATGGCCTTGACCTCGACATCGCCGGAAGCGCGCTTCAGCTTGGCGATCGCTTCGCGGGCACCGCCGATCCAGTCGGCCGGGTCCTGCTCGCTCCAGCCCTCCTGCGGAATGGAGAGCGGATAGGCGGCGGTCTCGCTGGCCAGGACGGCGCCCGCGCGGTCGATCAGGATCGCCTTGCAGCTCGACGTGCCGATGTCGATGCCGAGAAGCCCTTCAGTTGTCATGTTCCGCTGACCTCCTCTTCGGCGAAGCGGAGCCTCACGTGCTTGATGTTGAGATACTCCAAGAGGCCTTCGCGCCCGTGCTCGTAGCCGACGCCGCTCTGCTTGCGGCCGCCGTAGGGCGCGTTGATGATGCCGGCATCGACGTTGTTGATGGCGACGTTGCCGTAGTCGAGATGGCGGCTGAGGAAGCGCATCTCGTCCAGATGCTTGGTGTAGGCATAGGACGCCAGGCCGTAGGGTGTGTCGTTGGCCAAGTCGACGGCCTCCCGCAGGCTGCGGTAGGCGGCCACGCCGACCAAGGGGCCGAAGGTCTCCTCGGTCATCACCTTCATGGCGTGGCTGCAGTCGGCGACGACGGTAGGACGGAAGAAGTAGCCCTTAGCGAACTTCGCGCCGCTCGGCCGCTTGCCGCCGGCGACGAGCCGCGCACCCTTGTCGAGGGCATCGGCGAGGTGCGCGCGCGTCTTGGCCAAGGGCTCCTCCGAGGCCATGGCGCCGAGGTCGGCGGCCGGGTTGTCGAGGCCGTTGTCGATGACCAGCGCGTCCGCCGCGGCGCCGAGCTTGGCGAGGAAGGGCTCGTAGACCGGCTCCGCGACGTAGATGCGGTTAATGGCGATGCAGATCTGTCCCATGTTGCGGAACGCGCGCCGGGTCGCGCCCTTGACCGCCTCGTCGAGGTCGGCGTGCTCGGTGACGATCAGCGGGCAGTTGCCGCCCAGCTCCAGCGAGATCAGCTTGATGTCCTTGCAGGACTGCTGAATCTTCAGCCCAACTTCCGACGAGCCG
>JAKSDN010000808.1 GCA_022360075.1 Kiloniellales bacterium
CTGGATGTCGTCCTCGCGGCTCCACTGCAAACGCACCGGGGCGCGACCGCCGATCGCCTTCACGACGCTGACCGCTTCGCTCACCATATCGGAGTCGGGCGTCGCCCGCCGGCCGAAGCTGCCGCCGGCGAGCAGGGTGTGAATCGTTACCTGCTCCGGCTTGAGCCCGGCGATGGCGGCCGCGGTCCCCTGATCGACGGTCGGTATCTGCGAACCGGTCCAGACCTCGAGCGAGTCGGCCTCGAGCTTGGCCACCGCGTTGATCGGCTCCATCGGGGCATGGGCGAGGAAGGGGAACTCGTAGGTCGCCTCCAGCACCTGGGCCGCGCCGGCGATGGCCGCCTCGGCATCACCGTCCTGACGGGCGACCGTGCCCGGTTTCTTGGCGAGCTCGCGATACTCGGCCATGATCTCGGCGCTGCCGCGGGTCTCGCCGGTGGACTCGTCCCACGCGATTTCCAGCGCCTCGCGGCCCTTGATCGCCGCCCAATAGCTCTCTGCGACCACGGCGACGCCGTGCGGCACGGTGACCACGTCGGTCACGCCTTTGACTGCCTTGGTGGCGCTGTCGTCGACCGACTTGGGCTGGGCGCCGAAGACCGGCGGCCGGGCGATGACGGCCGTCAGCATGCCGGGAAGCTGCATGTCGATGGTGTACTGCGCCGTGCCGCGCGCCTTGTCGTGGGAATCCTTGCGCGGGATCCGTTTGCCGATCAGCGTGAAATCTCTCGGATCCTTGAGAGCCACCTCGGCCGGGACCTCGAGCGTGGCCGCCATCTCGGCCAGCTCGCCGAAACGCGCGCTCTGGTTCGAGCCGCCATGCTTGACCAGGCCCTTCTCGACCGTGATCTCGCCCGCCGGTACGCCCCAGCGCTTGGCCGCGGCCTCGACCAGCAGGGCGCGGGCCGTGGCGCCGGCCTTGCGCAGCTGATCGTACGAGTTAGCGATCGCCGAGCTGCCGCCGGTGCCCTGGACCGGGCCCCAGTGCAGGTTGTTGTAGAGCTCGGCACTGGCCGGCGAATGCTCGACCCGGACCTGGTCCCAGTCGGCGTCGAGCTCCTCGGCGAGGATGGTCGGCAGGCCGGTCCAGACGCCCTGGCCGAACTCGATGTGCTTGGAGAGCACGGTAACGCTGTCGTCCGGGGCGATGCGCACGAAAGCGTTCGGCATGAAGCTGCCATCGGCCGTCGCCGCAGCGGCCAGCTTGTTGCCGCCCCGCGGCAGGTGGAAGCCGATGATCAGGCCGGCCCCGGCGGCGGCGCTCGCGGTCAGGAACTGGCGCCGGCTCGGCCGGGTCACGGTTGCGATTTTGCCCAGCATGGCCTCAGCCCTCCATCGTCTCGGCCGCCTCGTGTATGGCGGCGCGAATGCGGACATAGGTGGCGCAGCGACAGACGTTGCCGCTCATCGCGGCGTCGATGTCCTCGTCGCTGGGCTTGGGGTTCTCCGACAACAGGGCCACGGCGGACATGATCTGGCCGGACTGGCAATAGCCGCACTGCACGACGTCGAGCTTGTCCCAGGCGGCCTGCACGGCCTTGGCCGCCGCGCCCTCGATGCCCTCGATCGTCGTGATCTGGGCGCCTTCGACGTCCTCCACGGCGGTCGCGCAGGACCGAATCGGCTGGCCGTCCACGTGCACCGTGCAGGCGCCGCAGAGGGCCATGCCGCAGCCGAACTTCGTGCCGGTCAGGCCGATCTCGTCGCGGATCACCCACAGCAGGGGCGTGTCCGGCTCGGACTCGACCTGGCGTTCTTCACCATTCAAATAGAACCGCACCATGTAAGAAGCTCCTCAACGCAGGATCTCTCGGTCGGGGAGCCAGCTTTATAGTGCCCCCCTGATCCGTTCGTGTGCGTCCTTTTCGGACGTTCTTTCACCGGAAGTTGATGTAGTTGGATATAGGCCGTTCGGGAGGCCGCGCAATCCAGGCGCAAGATTCTTGATGACAGTTCATCGTTCTGTCATCGCTTCGCCGGTCTCGGCCGGCTGCGCTTACAGGCTCGCCGTCTTGAGGCAGTCGGATGCGAGCGGCGCGACGCCGTGTGGCTCGGTCCTCAGCGCGAACGCGGCGACCGGCTCCTGGCGGCCGAGCAGTTGGCAGTTTCCCACGCGCTTGAAGGCGAAGCCGGGCCCGGCGCGCATTGCGGTCTCCTTGCTGACGAGCACGAAGACATCGGCATTTGGCGGCGCCAGGTCTCGGGCCCGCCGTTCCAACCGCTCCGCGGTGTTCACGGTATCGCCGATCACCGTGTAGTTGATCCGGCTCGGCGCGCCGATGTTGCCGACCACGACGGGGCCGCTGTGAATGCCGATGCGCACCCGCAGCCGCTCGTGTCCGCGGGCGGCTTGATGCTCGTTCTCCACCTTCAGGGCGTGAGCCAGCGTCGCGGCGGCGCGGCAGGCCCTTGCGGCGTGGTCGGGTTGTTCGTCCGGCGCGCCCCAAAAGGCCATGGCGGCGTCGCCGATGTACTTGTCCAGCGTGCCGCCCTCGAGCTGGATGCAGCGGTCGACCAGCGTGAAATGCCGGTTCAGCATCTCCGCGACGGCCGGGGCGGGCAGCCGCTCGGCCATGGCCGTGAAGCCGACGATGTCGGTGAACAGCACGGTCATGTCGCGCTCCACAGACTGGATCTCGGCGTCCTGTTCCTGCTGGATCAGACGCCGGACCAGCGCGCGGGGCACATAGCGCTTGAACAGCCGCAGGCTGCCGACCATGGCGTTGTAGGCGCTTGCCGTCTCGTTGACCTCGCGGAAGGGGCCGCGCGAAAGCTCGGGCACGGCCTCGAGCTCGAGATTGCCGACGCGCCGGGTCGCCGAGGCGAACTCCCGTATCGGCCGGCTGATCCCGCGGCCCAACAGGTATGCCATGAGCAGCGCCGCGACGAGGACGCCGGCGCCGACTTCGAGCACGATGCGCAGACGCTCGAACTGCGGGGCGATGTCGCGCAAGGGCAGGTAGGTGCCGATCAGCCAGGGCTGCGCGCCATAGCCGGTGAGCTCACGGTAGAGATAGGCGTAGCGCTCGCCCTCGACCTCGGCGACATGGGCCTCGACGTCGTTGGCGAAATGCGCCTCGATGCCCGAAAGCTGATCGGGCGACCAGATCGCCGGCAGCACAGGATCGGCGATCTCCGCCAGATTCGGGAGGGGATGGCTGTCACTCGCTTGCGGCAGGTCGGCGAGCAGTCGCCGATGGGCCAGAACCTGGTCCCGGCCGTAGAGGATGAATGCGTTCTCGCTCGTCGGATGGTCGAGTCGATCGAGAAATGCCGAAAGACCGCGCACCGAGATCCCGGCGATCAGGGTGCCGATCGCCCGCTCTTCGGCGCGGACCGGCAGCAGCAGGTTCACGTAGGTCGTGCCGCTCTCCTCGGCGACGAAGAGCTCGCCCCACTGGGGCTCGGTGACGGCGGCGGCGCTGCGCAGCATGCGCCCGACCGAAGGGTCGTCGGACCAGTCGCTGCGGAGAAGCGGCTGGTCGGCCCGATTGCGGAAGGCGCGCAAGACCTGGAGTTGCGGGTCGACGAAGGCGACGACGGAGACCTGGGGCACCGCCGCCGAGGACGACAGCAGCAGCCGGCCCAAGGCCTCGGGATCGCTGGCGAGATCCCGGTTCGCTCCGATCTGCGCGCCGAGGTAGCTGAGCTGCCGGGCGACCGGGTCGAGATGGCCGCGCACATGCTGCTCGATGCTGTGAATGACCAGCTCGGCCTTATCGCGGGTGAGCTCGATCGTGTTCAGGCGGGCGACCTGGTAGCCGGCGACGAACACCGCGGCGACGGCGATCAACACCAGGAGGCCGAAGCCGGCCATCAGCGCGACGACGATCGGCAGATCCCGGGTCTGGGCCTTCGACGCAAGGGCCGGCGTACGCTTGGACAAGATCGGCACCATTCCGCTTCACCCCGTCAGTCCGATTGGGCAACGCTCGAGGGCAGCACGCCAAGCTTGGCGTAGCAGGCCGCCGCGCCCCATGACGCAGGTCAAGCCGCGCATTTCGCGGCGGCTGGGGCTGGACGCCGGCGGCGGCGCGGCTTATGTGACGGAAACCTTGTGGGGCCCCGCCGGGTCCCTTCGCGCGGATCGCACGACGTGACGGAAATCAGCGCCTTCGTCGCCGGCCTGCCCAAGGCCGAGCTGCACCTGCACATCGAGGGCACGCTCGAGCCCGAGCTCATGTTCGCCCTGGCCGCGCGCAACGGGCTCGACCTGCCCTATGACTCTGTCGAGGCGCTGCGCGCTGCCTACGATTTCGGCAGCCTGCAGGACTTCCTCGACCTCTACTACCAGGGCATGGCGGTGCTGCAGCGCGAGCAGGATTTCTACGACTTGACCTGGGCCTATCTGGAACGGGCGCGGGCGCAGAACGTGCTGCATGCCGAGATCTTCTTCGATCCCCAAGGCCATACCGAGCGCGGCATCGCCTTCGACGTGGCGGTGAACGGCATCGACCGGGCGCTCAAGGAGGCCGAGGCGCGTCTGGGCATGAGCACGGCGCTGATCATGTGCTTCCTGCGTCATCTCAGCCAGGAAGAGGCCTTCGAGACCCTTGAGCTGGCGCTGCCCCACCGCGACCGCATCGTTGCCGTCGGCCTGGATTCCTCCGAGCGCGGTCATCCGCCGGAGAAGTTCGAGCAGGTCTTCGCCCGCGCCCGCGACGAAGGCTTCCTGACGGTCGCCCACGCCGGGGAAGAAGGCCCTGCCGACTACGTGCGCGGCGCGCTCGACCGTCTCGCCGTGCGGCGCATCGATCACGGCGTGCGATCCCTGGAGGACGAAGCCCTGGTCGCGCGGCTCGCGGCCGAGCGGGTGCCGCTCACGGTCTGCCCGCTCTCCAACGTGCGGCTCGCGGTTTACCAGGACATGAAGGATCACCCCCTGCGGACAATGCTCGAGCGCGGCCTGATGGTGACCGTGAACTCCGACGATCCCGCCTACTTCGGCGGCTACGTGAACGAGAACTACCAGGCCGTCCAGGATGCCCTCGGACTCGACCGCGATCAGCTCGTGCAGCTCGCGCGCAACTCCTTCGAGGCCTCCTTTCTGGAAGACGGGCGCAAGCAGGCCCTCCTGGGTCGGCTCGAGGCCTACGCTGCCGGGAGCTGACCCGTCTGCTCGCCGTCGTCGGGCAGCCGGCGGATGCGCCAGCGCACGACAAGCTCCGTGACGATGAGCGGTAGCGCGATGCCGACGGCCGTGGCCAGGCCATAGGGCCAGGACGGCAGGAGCAGCGGCAGGCGCGAGCCCAGCGCGGCGATCAGGCCGGCGTAGGCGAAAGCCATGTGGGCCAGGTGACTCGCGACATCGCCGCGCCGGATCGCGATCACGCCGCGCCAGAGCGTCCAGAGGCTGAGCAGGGCCAGGGCGTGGAAGTGGTTGGGCCCGCCGGTCAGCTCGTAGATCCCGAAGGCCGTCAGGATGACGCCGAGCAGCGCGATCGCGAAGCTGCGTCCCAGCCAGCGATGGCGCCGGTCGCCCTTGCGACGCAGGAAAACCAGGGGTCCGATGACGAGCGCCAGAATGGCGAAGGTGGTATGGGCTGTAATCATATCTCGGTCGTCCCCATCCTGTCCTGATCGGGCATCTCGCGCCTTTCCGGACAGGATGGGGACGCGTGACGGCGGCGCCAGGCCGGTTTCGTGAAGGCTGGCGAATTCTTCGTCAGTCCGGCAGTCTGGGGCTTCGCGAAGCGTGAATCCGGAGGATCGGGAGGCTTGGACCGCAGCGCGAACCCGGAAAACCCCTGGCCGAGTCCCTGGCACCGGCCCTGGACACGGCACGCGGCGGCGATCCTGGCGATCGGCCTGCTGGTCGGCCTGGTCGGACCCTTCGGTACCTTCGCCGCGATGGCGCTGCCGCAGCGCCTGCTCTACTGGATCGTCATCGCCGCCCTGTCATGGGTGCAGTGGGGCTTGCTGTCGGGCTGGCTGACCCGCTGGACCGGCTGGCCGGAGGCGGCGGTGGGCAGTCTCGCCTGCATTCCGCTAGCCGCACTCCTGGTGGTCGAGGTTTACGCGTTGCAATGGTTGCTCGGACGGGCCGGACCGGGCAGCCCGGCCGTGCTGTTCCTCTGGATCGCCGGGACCGCGTTGCTGCTGTTCTGGCTGAATCACGGACTGATCCACTGGATTTTGACGATCCACCGGCGGGGCCGGGCTGGAGCCCCCATCGCCGCCCCGTCGGCGCGTTTCCTCTCGCGCATCCCCGCGCGGATCGCCGGCAATCTGCTGTGCGTCAAAACCGAGGACCACTACCTGCGGATCTACACGAGTGGCGGCGATGACCTGATCCTGATGCGCCTGCGCGATGCGCTCGGCGAGCTCGAGGGCCTGGACGGGCTCCAGGTCCATCGCTCCTACTGGGTCGCCCGCGCGGCCGTGGCCGAGGTCGCGCGCGATGGGCGCAAGACGCGCCTGCGCCTGAGCAACGGTCTCGAGGTGCCGGTCAGCGAGAGTCGGCTGCCGGGTTTGCGGGAGGCGGGGTGGCTTGGGTAGGCGTTTCCCGGCGAGATCCGCGCGGCAACCCCCCTCACCCAGCTCCGGCTAAGGCTCGGCTGATCGCCTCGCCAAGCCTACGCATCCCTCTCCCCCCAAGTGGGGGGAGAGGTTAGGTGAGGGGGGCGGCTTCGACTGATCCGGCTCAGCAAGATATCCAGCAGCTTGGGCCGGACGCCGTTGAGGACCGTCCTTGTCCCGCTTAGGATCACGGCCCATGACCCCGTTCAAAGACATCGAAGCCGCCGCCGAGCGGCGCGCCGGCGGCCCCGAAGCTCTCGCCGGCCGCTTACCCGCGCCGAAGACGGCCGAGGCGCTGCGCGCCGTCTCGGACGATCGCTATCTCTCGCTGATGTCGCTCAGGATCTTCCGCGCCGGGCTCAAGCACAGCCTGGTCGACGCCAAGTGGCCGGCCTTCGAGGAGGTCTTTCAGGGCTTCGAGCCGCGGCGCGTGCGCGCCATGAGCGACGAAGCGATCGAGGGCCTGCTCGGCGACCGGCGGCTGATCCGCCATGGCGGCAAGATGCGTGCCGTGCGCGACAACGCCGCGGCATTCTGCGCGCTCGCGGAGGAGCAAGGCAGCTTCGGTGCCTACCTCGCCGACTGGCCGGAGAGCGAGATCGTTGGCCTGTGGGACGATCTGGCCAAGCGCTTCAAGCAGTTGGGC
>JAKSDN010001231.1 GCA_022360075.1 Kiloniellales bacterium
CGCTTCGAAGAGCGGTTCGGGCGCGATGACTGGGCCGAGTTGCGGCCCCTGGTCGAAGACGGGATCGCGCAGGTGCATGAGCGCGGCTTTTGCTACGTCGAAGACGAGTGGCTGAAGGGCATGCGCGCCGTTGCGACGCCATTGGTGGCGACCGACCGCAGCGCTGTCATGTCCATGATGTGCGGTGCGCCCGCGTTTCGCGTCGACCGCGACAAGCTCGAGAATGAACTGGGCCCCAGGCTGAGCCACCTGTGCTCGGGTCTCGCGCCCAGCTTGCGGTGATAGGTTCTGCGGTGATGGCTGTGCAAATGGCTGGGGCGGTGACCGGATGTCGTCCGGTTCATCGTGAAAAAACAAGGCGTTCGGGCGCCAGCGCCGATCCTGCGCGAGATGCGGTGCAGGGGGCCTGCGCCGACCCGGGAACTCTCCGATGACCGAGCGAACCTTGGCAGAGCACCTGATGACCGCCCTTCACCGGCGTGGCACGCGGCGCGTCTATGGCGTGCCCGGGGGCGGGTCGAGTCTTGACCTCATCGCTGCCGCCGAAGACCTCGGCATGACCTTCGTGCTGACGCGCTGCGAGAACGCAGCGGTCATGATGGCTGCGACCGATGCCGATATTTCAGGCGCTCCGGGTGCGGTACTGACGACCAAGGGCCCCGGCTTGGCCCAGGCGATGAACGGTCTCGCCCACGCGGCGCTTGACCGCGCGCCGGTGGCGCTCGTCACCGACGGCTTCTCCGCCGAACTCGCCGGCTACGTCACGCATCAGGTCTTCGACCAGGCGGCCATGAGCCGCCCCGTGGTCAAGGGGTACAGCCGCCTTGAAGGCGACGACGCCGCCAGCGAGATCGAACGGCTCCTGGATCTGGCGATGGAGCCCCGCCGCGGTCCCGTGCACATCGAACTGACGGCGATGGCCGCAAAGCGCCGTGTTGCCGCCGCATCCGCCGCCGCACCTCCGCAGACGCCGGAACTGCCGGACCTGCAGGAAGCGCACGATCTGCTGCTGCGGGCGAAACGGCCTGTTGCCGTCGTCGGACTGGAGGCGCGTCATGCGGACGACGCGCGCGCCGTGGCGACCTTCATCGAATCGCTCGCATGTCCGGTTCTGACCACCTACAAGGCCAAGGGCGTCATCCCGGATGGCCATCGGCAACGCGTGGGACTGTTCACGGGCGGAGCCGCCGAGGCCCCGACGGTCGAGCGGGCCGACCTGATCGTTCTCATCGGCCTCGACCCCGTGGAGCTGATCCTGCAGCCCTGGCGCTACGACGCGCCGGTGCTGGACATTGCCGAGACGCGGCACAGGCCGCACTACGTCGAACCGACGGCAGGCTGCTACGGGCCGCTCGCCCCCACGCTGGAAGCGCTTGCCAGCCGCAATCGCGCAAGCGATTGGGACCGGGACGAGATCTCCCGCTTGCGCGCGGACATGCGCGCGGCCATTGCTTTCCCGCAGGGCGCGCCCGTCGACCCGCAGGTGGTGGTGGAGCGCGCCGCCGCGGTCTTCGGGTCCGGGGCACGGATCGCCGTCGATGCCGGGGCGCACATGCTCAGCGCAACCGGCTTCTGGCCGGCCGAGCGGCCGAACGACCTGCAGATCTCGAACGGGCTCGCGTCGATGGCCTTTGCGCTGCCGGCTGCGATCGCCGCGGGTCTTGCCGAGCCGGAGCGGCGTGCAATCGCCTTTACCGGTGACGGCGGTCTCAAGATGTGCCTGGGCGAACTCGCCACCGCAGTTCAGTACGAGGTTCCTGTCACGGTGATCGTCTTCAATGACGGCGCGTTGACGATGATCGACCTGAAGCAACAGCAGCGAAAGATGAAGACCGCGGGCGTGCGCTGGCCGCGCACCGATTTCGCGGCCATCGCGCGCGGCTTCGGCTGCGCCGGCTGGCGGGTCGCCACGGCGGAAGACTATGAGGCGGCGCTCGCTGCGGCGCGGGAGACCCAGGGCCCGGCGCTGATCGACGTGGTGATCGATCCGGGCGGCTACGCCCAGCAACTCAGCGCGACGCGGGGCTAGGCGATGAACCTACCGATGCTAAGCGCGCAGGGCTTCGAGCCGCGAGCGGGCGCCTTGCAGAAACATCGTCTGGTCGTTGCCGGCAAGAACGAAATGCATGCCGAAGCCGATGTAGCGTTGCGCCATCTCCGCATCGGCGACTCCGCCGAACCCGGCGACCTTGCCATTGCGGCGGGCCGCTTCAGCGACACTCTCCATGGCGCCGACGACCGCCGGATCGCCGTAGGCGCTGGGCTTGCCCAGCGTGAAGGTGAGGTCCGAGGCTCCGACGAACAACACGTCGACTCCCTCGACGGCGGCGATCTCGTCGACCGCTTCCAGCGCCGCGGGGCTTTCGATCATCACGACGCAGAGGGTGACCGGATCGAGCTTTTCCGCCGCTTCGCGAAAACTCATCGGGCGGTAGCCGAGTTGCGGGACGATGCCCGGGACCGAGCGTTCGCCGAGCGGCGGAAAGCGGCATTGCCGCGCCACCGCGGCTGCGGTTTCGGGGTCGTCCACATGCGGGACGATGACACCCATGGCCCCGTTGGACAGCACCCGGTGGATCGCGGGGGGCGAAGGGTCTGCCATGCGCACAAGCGGCGTCACGCCCGCCTCGACCCCCGCCAGGGCCATCTGGCTGATCTGGTCGAAACTCAAGGGTCCGTGCTCAAGGTCGAGAAACATCCAGTCATAGCCGCAATCGCGCAGCATCGCGGCGATGTCCGTCGTGCGTGTCAGCCGGCAACTGACTCCGAAACAGGGTCCGTCGGCGAGGCGCGCTTTGAGATCCGCGGTCATTGGGCAAGCTCCTTCAGGCGCAGGTCGGTGAGGAGCATATGACCGGTCTTGTGCGTAATCATCAGCGGAAGCCGGGCCGCCATCGCAACGGCCTGCGGTGTCACGCCGCAGCCCCAGAAGACCGTTTCGTCCTCCGGCCCCACCACGGCCGGGGCGCCCCAGTCGACCTTCTCCGGATCGTCGATGCCGATCTCCCGGGGATCGCCGACATGCACCGGCCCGCCATGGGTGGCGGGGTAGCGGCTGGTGACCTCGATCACGCGGTCCAACTGGTGGCGGGGGATCGGGCGCATCGAAACGACCATGGGCCCTTCGAACGGACCGGCCGCCGCGCACTGGAGCCCCGAGGTGTAGACCGCAATGCGCCCGCCGGGTCTGTCGAGATGTGCGACATCGATGCCGTGGTCCAGCAGAATCTGGTCGAAGGAAAGCGAACATCCCATGGCAAAGGCAACCAGGTCATCGCGCCAGAGATCGCGAATGTCCCCGGGTTCGGCCGCAAGCGCGCCATCGCGGTAGACGCTGTATTCCGAGAGGTCCGTGCGCACATCGGAGCCGGCTGCGATCTGGCGAAACTCGGGATCGCCGGTGTCCGTCACGTCGAGCAGCGGGCAGGGCTTGGGATTGCGGTGACAAAACCGCATGAAGTCGAGCGCGTAGGCTTCCGGAACAATGGCGACATTGGCCTGCACGAAGCCGCGTGCCAATCCGTGGGTGGTCGTGCGCCATGCGCCGGCGCGCACGGCTTCGCGCACGTCCCGGGCGCTGCTTGTTTCGAGCTTGCTTCGCACGTCTTCCACGTCTTGTTCGGCCATGCCGAATCCTCCGTTTTCGATACCGCCGGTGGGGCTGGTGCTCGCTCCGGCGGTATCGCAAGAGCGTCGCTCTCGGGTCGGGGTTTGAGCGCTGTTTCACCGCTTCGGCGGCAGATGCTTCCGTTCACGGGTCGATTCGACGCAACTCGTCGCGCTGCGCGCGCTAACTAAGGAGAGGAAACATGATTGACCGTATTGTCAAGAGCGCCCTTGCCCTTGTGCTCACAGCGGGCGCTGCTGTGGCGCAGGATTACCCATCGGAGCCCATTACTCTGATCGTGCCGTACTCGCCGGGCGGCAACGGCGACATCACCTCGCGCTTCGTTGCCGATCAGGCGAGCGATATCCTGGGCGTCAAATTCATCGTCGAAAACCGCGCGGGCGGCGGCGCCTTCATCGGTATCAACAGTTGCGCCAATGCCGATCCGGACGGCTACACGATCTGCTTCATCTCCACGAGCCCGATCACCGTTCGGCCGCATGTGATCGATGCGCCCTACGACCCGATGAAGGATCTGACCTACGTCGGCCAGTTCCTCCTGTCCAAGCAGCCGATCATTGCGCGCAATGACGGCAAGTTCACCAACCTCGAGGATGTGATCGCCTACGCCAAGGAGAAGCCGGGCCAGTTGCGCTGGTCGGCTGCCGTGCCGCGGGGCGGGCCGCACCTCGCGACCGAGGCGATGTTCCGCGCCGAAGGGGCGGTGACGACCTTCCTGCCCTCCAAGGGCGGTGCCGTCGAACTGGCGAACCTGCTGTCGGGCACCATTGACCTCGCGGTGATTTCCGACTACGGACCGGCGCTCGACAACGGCGAAATCGTCATCCTCGGAGAAACCAGCCCGGGCCGGAACCCGCAGGCGCCCGACGCGCCGACGCTGAGCGAACTGGGCTATCCGCTGGAGCTCGCAAGCTTCTTCGGTATCGCGGCGCCGGCCGGTCTGCCTGAAGAGGTGATCGCCGTCTGGGACGACACGCTGAAGCAGATCACGGAGAGCGAGGAGTTCACGACCCTCATGGAGCGGATCAAGACCAAGGGCGCATATCTGAGCTCGGCCGATTTCACGGCCCAGGTCCGTGCCGACTATGAGGCCATGGGCAAGGCGACCCAGAAGTTCGGCCTCGCCAAGTGACTGCCTTCCAGGTTCCGGCGGCCGGCTTCAGGCCGGCCGCCGGATAGACGATCGAAGGAACAGACCCATGTCGGGCCAAACCATGTCGGGCCAAACCATGCCAGGTCACCTGCGTCTCGAGCTGTCGCTGATTGCCGTGCTTCTGCCGATCGTCGCGGTCTTCGCCTTCTGGTATGTGCCGCTTTCGGTCGATGCACCGCAGGGGTTCGGCGCCGAGAGCGAGATTTCGCCCCGCTTCGCGCCCTATCTGCTCGCCGCCCTCATGACCGCGGCGATGGTCGGGCGATTGCTTCAGCTCTTGTGGCACGGGATGCGTGGGCGCCTTGCTTCGCTGCCCGACGACATGACCTACGTGGGCACGCCGCAGGAAACCCGCCGCGGCGCCTTTCTCAACGCGCTGGCCGTGGCCTATGGATTCGTCCTGATTCCGCTCCTCGGGTTCTACGTCGCGAGCTTCGGCCTGACGATGTTTCTCGTCCATCGGCTTGGCGAACGCCGTCTGCTGGTGGCCGGCGTGATCGCGCTTGCCTGCGTCCTCTTCACCTATCTGCTGTTCGAGCAGCTTCTGAACGTCCGGCTCCCGCGTGGAGAACTCGGCGCTCTGTAGTGCCAATTCGAAGGCCAAGGTTCCTATGGAAAGCATTATCGCAGGCATCTCTCTCGCGCTCACGTGGGAATCGATCATGGCAGTGTTCATCGGGCTTCTGGCCGGTCAGTTGCTCGGAGCGATTCCGGGGCTGACCGCCACGATGACCGTGGCGCTGCTGATCCCCTATACCTACTATCTCGATCCCTGGGTCGGGATCCCGATGCTGATCGGGATGTTCAAGGGCTCGCTGTTCGGAAGCTCCGTCACCGCCATCCTGGTCAAGACACCCGGAACGCCGGCCGCCGCGGCCACCGTGCTCGACGGCTATCCGATGGCGCAGCAGGGCAAGGGTGAGAAGGCATGTAAGATGGCGCTTTACAGCTCCGTCTTCGGCGACGGTTTTTCCGATATCGTACTGATCTTCGGCGCCTCCTTCCTCGCCTCGATCGCGCTCAATTTCGGGCCGGCGGAATACACGCTGCTGGTGGCCTTCTCGCTGCTGACGATGGGCTTCGTCTCCGGGGCCAAGGTCTGGAAGGGTATCGTGGCGATGCTGCTTGGCATGCTCATTGGCATCGTCGGTCTAGACCCGGTGACGGCGACCCCACGTCTGACCATGGGCTTTCTCGAACTGGAAGAGGGGATCGGTCTGATCCCGATGCTCATTGGCTTTCTCGCCATCGCGGAGGTGCTGCGGCAGATGGAGTTGCCGCGCAAGCATCTGGCGATGAGCACCGTCTCCTTTTCCGCCGATCCCGCCGACCGACGTGTGTCGTGGCCCGAGCTTCGCCGCTGCCTACCGACGCTTTTCAAGTCGTCCTCCATGGGTACGGTGGTGGGTGCGTTGCCCGGCATCAGCGCGACGGTCGCGGCCTTCCTCGCCTACAACGAAGCGCGGCGTGCCTCGCGCAATCCCGAGAAGTTCGGAAAAGGGACACTGGAGGGCGTGGCCGCGCCCGAAAGCGCCAACAACGCGGTTTCGGGCGCGAACCTGATCCCGCTCATGGCTTTCGGCATTCCGGGCGACATCGCTGCCGCGCTGATCCTCTCGGCACTGCTGATCCAGGGCATCACGCCCGGGCCGGTTGTGTTTCGGGACAATCCCGAGCCGATTTACGCGATCTTCACCGCGCTTCTGCTGGCCAACCTGTTCAACCTTGTGCTCGGTCACGGGCTGATCAAGATCGCGCGCAAGGTCGTGGGCGTGCCCAAGCGGGTGCTGTTCCCCGCGGTTCTCGTGATTGCGGCCGCGGGCGCCTACGCGATGCGGGGATCGGTATTCGACATCCAGCTCGTGTTCCTGTTCGGGCTGCTCGGCTGGGGTTTGACGAAGCTCGCCTTTCCCACGGTGCCGTTGCTGATCGGGTTCATCCTCATGCCGATCCTCGAATCAAATCTCAGGGTATCGATGCTGATCGCCAGCTCGGTGCCCGATCCTCTGCTCTACTTTTTCCAGCGGCCGGCTTTCGTAACGCTGATCATCGCAATGCTGCTGCTGGTGGCTTTGGTCGCACGCCGTTTGTTGCGTGACGGCGCGGCCGCGCGTGCCACCAGGCTGAAGGGGGGCTGAGATGGGCGGAGGCCCCGTCTATCCGGTCGGCTGGCTCAACGGCGGATTCGTGCCCGCGAACGATGTGAAGCTCCCGCTGCTCGCGCCGGGCGTGACCTACGCGGCCTCCGTCTTCGAGGGCATCCGCGCCTATGTCCAAGCGGCGGGCGAGGGGATCGCCCTCTTTCGGATGGGCGACCATCTGGAGCGTCTGGCGCGTTCGTCCGCGGTGCTCGGGCTCGACGAGATCCCTCGGCCCGCGCTCATGGCCGAGGCGATCGTCGGTCTGATGAAGCGCAACGCGGTGGCCGAGGACTGCTATATCCGCATCCAGGTCTACGTCGACGGCGACGGCGATATGACCGCCTGCGGCCCGACCGGTGTGGCTATCCTCGCTCGCCCCCGACCGCAGCTCAGCGAGCGGCTGGAGCGCGGTATCCGCTGCCAGGTGTCGAGCTGGCGGCGCGTCGCGGACAATGCGAGCCCGCCCCGGATAAAGGCGGCAGCCAACTATCTCAACGGCCGTCTCGCCGGGCTGCAGGCCAAGGCCGACGGTTACGACACGGCACTCTTGCTGACCGAGACCGGGCAGGTCGCCGAAGCGCCGGGAGCCTGTGTTCTGATCGTGCGCGATGGGGAGCTTCTGACACCTCCGGTGACGGCCGGAATTCTCGAAAGCCTGACGCGCGATACGGTTCTGCGCCAGGCGCACGACTGCGGGCTGGTCGCGAAGGTGACAGAGCGCCCGGTCGACCGGACCGAGCTGTACGCGGCAAGCGAGATCATGCTGGTGGGCACCGGAATGGAAGTCACGCCTGTGGTCGGCATCGATCGTCTCGTCGTGGGAGACGGCTATCGCGGTCCGGTCACCGAGGTCCTTCAGGAAGGGTACTTCGCGCTCGTTCGCGGCGGCGAGCCATCGCCCGAGGGCTGGCTGACCCCGGTAAACCCCGATCTGGAGACGGAAGAATGAACCAACTGAGCCCCGTGAAGATCGGCGTTGTCTGGGAACGCCTCAACGGACTGATGGATCAGGTCGCCGAAACCTGCGTGCGCACGTCCTTCTCGGCGGTGGTGCGTGAGAACTACGACTTCGCGATCGGGTTGCTCGACACCCGGGGGCGTCAGGTCGCGCAAAGTCGCCGCAGCGTTCCGTCGTTTATCGGGACGATGTCGCGCACCCTGACGGCGATGCTGGAGAAGTTCCCCGTCGATACCCTGAAGCCGGGCGACGTGCTGATCAC
>JAKSDN010000373.1 GCA_022360075.1 Kiloniellales bacterium
CTGCACCAGCCGGCCAGCGTGCTGCGCCTGGACGGCCCGACGATCCATCCGAGCATGCTCTGGCCCCTGGTGCTCATGGCCTTGGGCTTCACCTTCTACTATGTCACCCTGCTGTTCGTGCGGGTGAAAAGCGATCTCCTGGCGGCGCGCGCCCGAGCCCTCGAGCTCGCCGCCCTGCAATCGGGGAGCTGACGCATCATGTCCTTGCTGCAAGACTTCCTGGCGATGGGCGGCTACGGCGGCTACGTCTGGCCGGCCTACGCGCTGAGCGCCGTGGTCCTGATCGGCTTCGCCGTGACCAGCCTGCGCGACCTGCGCGCCGCCGAGCGGGCGCTTGCCAAGCAAGAGGCCAAGCAGCCGGACCGGCGCCGGCGCAAGGCGGCCCGGGCATGACCCGCAAGCGCAAGCGCATGATCGCCGTGCTGGCCGGCCTGGCCAGCGTCGCCGTTGCCGCTGCCCTGGTCCTGAGCGCCTTCGAGGAGAACCTGCTCTACTTCTACAGCCCGAGCGACCTGACCAGCCAGGAGGTGCCGCGCGACCGCCCGATCCGCCTGGGCGGCCTGGTCGCCGAGGACTCGATCAAGCGCCTGGACGACGGGCTGACGGTGCAGTTCGTCATCACCGACCTGGCCCACCAGGTGGCGGTCACCTACAAGGGCATCCTGCCCGACCTGTTCCGCGAGGGCCAAGGGGTGATCGCCGAGGGCCGCTACTCCGAGCGCGGCCTGATCGCCGACGAGGTGCTGGCCAAGCACGATGAGAACTACATGCCGCCGGAGGTCGCCGAGGCCCTGAAGAAATCCGGCCAGTGGCACGAGGAGGACGGGCACCAGTGATCCCGGAACTCGGTCAACTGGCGCTCATCCTGGCGCTCCTGGTGGCGGCCGTGCAGGGCAGCGTGCCCCTGGTCGGCGCGGCGCGCGGCAACGCCGCCTGGATGGCGCTCGCCCGGCCGGCGGCGCTGCTGCAGTTCGCCCTGCTCGCCACCGCCTTCCTGGCGCTCACCCAGAGCTACGTGATCTCCGACTTCACGGTGCTCAACGTGGCGCAGAACTCGCACTCCGCCAAGCCGCTGCTCTACAAGATCTCGGGCGTCTGGGGCAATCACGAGGGCTCGATGCTGCTCTGGGTGCTGATCCTCGCCCTGTTCGGCGCCGCGGTCGCCATGTTCGGCGGCAACCTGCCGGCCAGCCTGCGCGCCCGGGTGCTCTCGGTGCAGGCCTGGATCGCGCTCGGCTTTCTCACCTTCATGATCTTCACCTCGAACCCCTTCGAGCGGGTCTTCCCGCCGCCGCTCGACGGCAACGACCTCAACCCCCTGCTCCAGGACCCGGGCCTGGCGTTCCATCCGCCCATGCTCTACACCGGCTACGTCGGCCTCTCGATCGCCTTCTCCTTCGCGGTGGCGGCCCTGATCGAGGGCCGGGTCGACGCCGCCTGGGCGCGCTGGGTGCGGCCCTGGACCCTGGCCGCCTGGGTCTTCCTGACCGCCGGCATCGCGCTCGGCTCCTGGTGGGCCTACTACGAGCTCGGCTGGGGCGGCTGGTGGTTCTGGGACCCGGTCGAGAACGTCTCCTTCATGCCTTGGCTGTTGGGCACGGCACTGCTCCACTCGGCGATCGTGGTGGAAAAGCGCGAGGCGTTGAAGATCTGGACGGTGCTGCTCGCCATCCTGACCTTCTCGCTCTCGCTGATCGGCACCTTCATCGTGCGCTCGGGCCTGCTGACCTCGGTCCATGCCTTCGCGACCGACCCCGAGCGCGGCCTCTTCATCCTGCTCTTGCTGGCCATCGCGATCGGCGGCTCGCTGCTGCTCTTCGCGCTCCGCGCACCGGCGCTCAAGGCCGGCGGGCTCTTCGCCCCGGTCAGCCGCGAGGGCGCGCTGGTGATGAACAACCTGCTGCTGTCCACCGCGACGGCAACGGTGTTGCTCGGCACGCTCTATCCGCTGTTCCTCGATGCCGTCACCGGCCAGACCGTCTCGGTCGGCCCGCCCTTCTTCAACAAGACCTTCGTGCCGATCATGATTCCGCTGGTGGCGATCATGGCGGTCGGGCCGCTGCTGGCCTGGAAGCGGGCCGACCTGCCGGGCGCGCTCGGCCGGCTCAAGTTCGCGGCGGCGCTGACCGCGGTCGCGGTGCTGGCGGCGCTCTATCTGCAAAGCGGCGGGCCGGTGCTGGCGCTCGCGGGCATCGCCTTCGCCGCCTGGCTGTTCATCGGCACCCTGGTCGAGTGGGCCGAGCGGGTGAAGCTGTTCCGGGCGCCGCTGGCCGAAAGCCTGTCGCGGGCGCGCCGCCTGCCACGCGCCGCCTACGGCATGAGCCTGGCCCACGCCGGCCTCGCCGTCGCGATCGCCGGCATGACCGCCTCGGCGGCCTGGAAGGAAGAGGCGGTGACCGTCATGCAACCCGGCCAGAGCCTCGAGCTGGGCGGCTACAGCTACCGGCTGGAGGGCGTCGAGGCCTTGCAAGGGCCGAACTACCGCAGCGACACCGCGACCTTCACCGTCACCCGCGACGGCGAGCCCGTCGCCGTCCTGACGCCGGAGAAGCGCCTCTACCCGGTGCAGAACATGCCGACGACGGAGGCGGCCATCCACACCACGGGCCTCGCCGACCTCTACGCCGTGATTGGCGACCCGGATGGTCAGGGCGGCTGGACCGTGCGGATCTATCACGAGCCGCTGGTGCCCTGGATTTGGGCGGGTTCCCTGATCATGGTCTTGGGCGGCATGGTCTCGCTCAGCGATCGCCGGCTGCGGATCGGCGCCCCGACCCGGCGCCATCAGCCCGCCGCGGCGGCACCCGGCGCCGCGCGCGCCTGACCCGGCTTCCCACAGGACATGACCCAACGCCTCCTGTTCCTCCTGCCGGCACTGGTCTTCGCGGTGATCGCCGGCTACTTCCTTTGGGGTCTGACCGACCCGGACCATAACCCGCGCCAGGTGCCCTCGGCCCTGGTCGGCAAGCCCGTGCCCGACTTCGACCTGCCGCCGGTCGCGGGCGTCGAGGTGCCGGGCCTGGCCACCGCGGATCTGGCCGAGGGCCCCGTGACCCTGGTCAACTTCTTCGCTTCCTGGTGCGTACCCTGCCGCGCCGAGCATCCGATTTTCATGCGTCTGGCCGAGGAGGGCCGGGTGCGCATGGTCGGCATCAACTATCGGGACAAGCCGGAAGATGCGGCTACCTGGCTGGCGGAACTCGGCAATCCCTACGAGCGCATCGGCGCCGACGCCAAGGCCCGCGCGGGAATCGACTGGGGCGTCTCGGGCGTGCCCGAGACCTTCGTCGTCGATCGCGCGGGACAGATCCGCTACCAGCACATCGGACCGATCCTGCCGAAAGACCTGGAGCAGACCCTCCTGCCCCTCATCGAGGGCCTGAGCCAATGACCGCGCGGCTGCTCGCCCTGATGCTGCTCGCCGCCGCCCTGCCGGCGCTCGCGGTCGAACCGGACGAGATCCTCGACGACCCGGGGCTGGAAGCGCGGGCGCGCGTCCTCTCGAAGGACATCCGCTGCCTGGTCTGTCAGAACGAATCGATCGATTCCTCCAATGCCGAGATGGCCAAGGACCTGCGCGTCCTCGTGCGCGAGCGCCTGGTCGCCGGCGACAGCGATGAGGAGGTCTTCGACTACCTGGTCGCGCGCTACGGCGATTACGTGCTGCTCGAGCCGCCCATGCGCCCGCGCACCTATCTGCTTTGGTTCGGCCCCGCGTTGCTCTTGCTGCTCGGCGGGCTCGGCGTCGCGCTGTTCTTCCGCGGACGGCGGAAGGCCGCAGCGCAGCCGGCGCCCCTGACCGCCGCCGAACGGCGCCGCCTCGAAGCGCTGCTCGAAGAGTCGGGCGACCAGCGCCGATGACCCTCTGGCTGACTCTCGCCGCCATCACGGCGCTGGCCGTGATCGGCCTTCTCCTGCCCGTGCTCCGCGGCGCGCCCGCGCCCGCGAGCCGCCGCGACTACGACCTGACCGTCTATCGCGATCAGCTCGCGGAGATCGAGCGCGACTTGGCCCGTGGCGTGCTGAGCGGGGATCAGGCCGAAGCGGCGCGCACCGAGGTCCAGCGCCGGATGCTCGCCGCAGCGGACGTAGGGGAGTCGGAGAGCGACGCGACCCCGGCGGAGACAGCGGATGGGCCGCGGCGGCGCAGTTCCGTCCTGGCCACAGTCATCGCGATCGCCGTGCCCCTGGCCGCGCTCGGGCTCTACGCCGGGCTCGGGGCGCCCGGCGTGCCGAGCCTGCCGCTCGCCGAACGCCAGGGCGAGATCGCCGATGGCGAAAGCCTGGAAGGCCTGGCCGCCGGCCTGGCGCGCCGCCTCGCGCGGGAGGAGGGCGAGGTCGCCGACTGGCTGCTGCTCGCCCGCACCTACGCTCAGCTCAACCGCTACGCCGAGGCAGCCGAGGCAGCCGGACAGGCCGTGGCGCGCGGCGCCGACGACCCCGAGACCAACGGATTTCACGGCGAGATGCTGGTCGCTGCCAACAACGGCACGGTCGTGCCGGCGGCGCGCGAAGCCTTCGCGCGCGTGCTCGAGCAGGATCTGGCCAATCCCCGGGCGCTCTACTACGCCGGCCTGGCGCTGGCCCAAGACGGCCAGAACGAGCGGGCGCTCGAGCTCTGGACGGCGCTGGCCCGGGCCTCGCAGGCCGATGCGCCCTGGATGCCCTTGCTCCGGCAACAGATGGCTGAGGCCGCCGACGCGGCCGGCAAACCGCTGCCCGAAATCGCCGCGGCGCCGCCGCCAGCCGCGGCACCCGGGCCGAGCGCAGCCGACGTCGAGGCCGCCGCTGCGATGTCCGACGAGGAGCGCGCCGCCTTCGTGCGCGCCATGGTCGAACGTCTCGCCGAGCGCCTCGAGGAGGAACCCGACGACCTAGAGGGCTGGCTCCGTCTCAGTCGCGCCTATCACGTGCTTGGCGAACCCGAGCAGGCGCTCGCTGCGGTTGAACGCGCGGAGTCCCTGGTCGCGGCATTGCCGAGCGACGCACCGCAGCGCGATACAGTGCGCGACGCACGCCGCGCACTTGGCCTCGGCGACTGAACCGCTTGGCCCATAATTTTGCTTTGCATGCGTCAGGCGGCCCGCTAACGTCCTAGACAAAATGAAATAAAATGCGTCAGTCCAGTGAGAGGGACGGGAGACTATGGCGGAGGCAGGGGCCGCTATCAGCGGGCGGCAACCCGCGCTTGTCGTCGACGATATCCACAAGCGTTTCGGCGATTTGGAGGTGCTGAAGGGGATTTCTCTAGAGGCCGACGAGCACGACGTGATCTCGATCTTGGGCTCCAGCGGCTCCGGAAAAAGTACATTTCTGCGCTGCATAAATCTGCTCGAGATGCCGACCTCCGGCGCCGTGACGGTCCATGGCGAGCTGATTCGCATGATCCCCGGCCGCGAAGGCAACCTCATGCCCGAGGATCAGAAGCAGGTCGATCGGATCCGCGCGCGCCTCGCCATGGTGTTTCAGAGCTTCAACCTCTGGTCTCACATGACGGTTCTCGAGAATGTCATGGAGGCGCCGGTCCACGTTCTCAAGGTCCGCAAGCCCGAAGCTTTGGAGAAGGCCAAGGAAGTACTGGACCGGGTCGGCATGCTGGACCGCAAGGACTACTACCCGGCGCATTGCTCGGGCGGCCAGCAGCAGCGCGCGGCGATTGCGCGCGCACTCGCGGTCGAGCCCGAGGTCATGCTGTTCGACGAGCCGACCTCGGCCCTCGACCCGGAGCTCGTCAACGAAGTGCTGCGGGTCATGCGCGGCCTTGCCGACGAGGGCCGCACCATGCTGGTGGTGACCCACGAGATGGGCTTCGCGCGCGAGGTTTCCGACAAGGTGATGTTCTTGCACCAGGGGCGCGTCGAGGAGTCGGGCGACCCGAAGACAGTCTTCGAGACGCCCAAGTCCGAGCGCTTCCAACAGTTCCTGGCGGGCAATCTGAAGTAGCCATCGCGACCGACCGACGTTGCAAGTTTACGAGGGAATGCAGGCCGGGTCATTGTCGATCTAGACGATCTTAGAGGAGGTATACCGTGAGAAAGCTCTTTTCCGCCGTGGCCATCGCAACGGCAATGTGCATGGCAGCCGGCGGCGCCGGGGCCGGCGACAAGGTTCGCATAGGTGTCGAGGGCGCCTATCCGCCGTTCAGCTGGGTCGATCCCGACGGCACGCTCAAGGGCTTCGATATCGACATCGCGATGGCGCTCTGCGAGGAGATTGGTGCCGAGTGCGAGCTGGTGCAGCAGGATTGGGACGGCATCATTCCGGCGCTTCTGGCCCGCAAGTACGACGCCATCATCGCCTCGATGTCGATCACCGAGGAAAGGAAGAAGAAGGTCAGCTTCACGCAGAAGTACCACCAGACTCCGGCAAAGTTCGTGCGCCGCAAGGGCTCGGGAATCGAGATCGATGCGGCGAGCATGAAAGGTAAGGCCGTCGGCGTGCAGCGCGCGACAATCCACGACAATTTCGTCACCGCCGAGTTCGGCGATGCCGTCGAGGTCAAGCGCTATGCCACTCAGGATGAAGCCTATCTCGATGCCGTTGCCGGTCGCGTCGATCTGCTGCTGGCCAATTCGGTCGCCATAGACGAAGGCTTTCTCAAGACCGAGCAGGGCCAGGAGTTCGAGTTTGTCGGACCCGACTTCTCGGATCCCAAGTACTTCGGCGAGGGTGCGGGCATCGCCGTGCGCAAGAAGGACGACGAGCTGCGCAGCAAGCTCAACGCCGCGATCAAGACTATTCTCGAGAACGGCACATACGATGCGATCTCCAAGAAGTACTTCGACTTCAACGTCTACGGTGAACCCACGGGATAATGGCCGCGTGAACACCTGAATGCGCCACCGTTCGGCCGTGGGCGGTGGCGCTTTCTTTGTCGGCGAGGCCCACCCGATAGGGGCAAATTGAGAAGGGGGCCGCTTCGATGACGCAAGCTCAGCCGTACGAATACCTGCCGATGATCCTGGACGGCGCGCTGCTGACCGTCTCCGTCGGCATGGCCTCCTTAGCGCTGGCGATAGTGCTGGGCATGCTTGGCGCCGCGGCGAAGCTCTCGAGCTCGCCGATCGCAAGGGGCATCGCCGGCGTCTATACGACGATCATCCGCGGCGTCCCGGACCTGGTGCTGATGCTGCTGATCTTCTTCGGCGGGCAGATCCTGCTGAACAACATCGGCGAGCGGCTTGAATGGGACTACATCGACATCGATCCCTTCACCGCGGGCGTCGCCTCGATCGGCTTCATCTTCGGCGCCTACATGACCGAGACCTTCCGTGGCGGCATCCTCGCGGTGCCGCGCGGCGAGATCGAGGCGGGCTACGCCTTCGGCATGACGCGGATGCAGGTCTTCTTCCGCATAACCTTGCCCCAGATGATCCGCCACGCACTGCCCGGCTTCAGCAACAACTGGCTCGTGCTGATCAAGGTGACGGCCCTGGTCTCCGTGATCGGGCTGCAGGACATGGTCTTCAAGGCCGGCCAGGCGGGCGGCGCCACGCGCATGCCCTTCACCTTCTACTTCGTCGTGGCCCTGGTCTTTTTGGCGATCACCGCCGCCTCGCAACTCGCGACGCTCTGGCTCGACAGGCGCTTCAGCGTCGGCGTGCGGAGGGCCTGAGCCATGGACATCTCGGTTGTCACCGACAACATCCCGCTCTATCTGACGGGCCTCTGGACCACGATACGCCTGGTCGCCGGCGCGCTGGTCTGCGGCTTGATCCTGGCCATCCCCATCGCGCTTTTGATGATCTCGAAGAACCCGTTGATCTGGGGCCTGCCTTGGCTCTTCACCTACTTCTTCCGCGGCACGCCGCTGCTGGTCCAGCTCTACATGATCTATCACGGTCTCAGCCAGTTCGACTTCATCCGTGAGAGCTTCCTCTGGCCGGTGTTCAAGGAAGCCTATTGGTGCGCGCTGATCGCCTTTTCGCTGAACACCGCAGCCTACACCGCCGAGGTCCTGCGCGGCTCGATCGTACAGACGCCCCATGGAGAGATCGAGGCGGCCAAGGCCTGCGGCATGTCGCGCGGCCTGATGCTGCGCCGGGTGATCCTGCCCGGTGCCTTCCGCCGGGCCCTGCCGGCCTACGGCAACGAGGTCATCTTCATGCTGCACGGCAGTGCGGTCGCCGGCGTGGTCACGATCGTCGATCTCTTCGGCGCGGCGCGCATCGTCAACTCGCGCACCTTCGCTCCCTTCGAGTCCTACATCGCAGCCGGCCTGCTCTATCTCTGCGTGACCTTCATCATCGTCTGGGCCTTCAAGCAGTGGGAGAAGCGCTGGCACGCCCACCTGCGTCCGCGCGAGACGACCGGCGAACCGGACGCGCTGGCCAAGCCGGCATAGCGGCGGCGACGCGGAGCGGAGCGTCACTTCCAAATCTCGTTTCTCAAGCGTAGAGGGGCCAGCCATTGAGCCAGAAGCTGTTCGACAAGGCAGAGCTCGTGCAGCTCTTTCCGACTTGCGTGTGGGTTCACGAGGTGAGCGACCATGCCGCGCTCAATGCCCGCCTGATGAGCCGGATCGAGACGCTGGAGCGTGAGGCGCCGGAGAACGTCACGCCGCAGAACGCCTGGCAAAGCCAGGAGAACCTGCATCTCGTTCCGGGCTTCGAGGACTTCGCGCGGCTGATCACCGCGGCCACGCGCAATATCCTGGGCTTCCTGAAGTGCCGCTTCGACGAGCTCTA
This sequence comes from Kiloniellales bacterium, assembly GCA_022360075.1. Next base: position 8,688 of record JAKSDN010000373.1, read on the forward strand.
CATCACGAGCTGCTGGGCCAACCTGAACCGCAAGGGCTACGCCCATCACGACCACACCCATCCCAACAACGTGCTGAGCGGCGTCTACTACGTGAAGACGCCGAAGCACTCGGGCGGCATCGTGTTCAGCGACCCGCGCCCGCAGGCCCACGTGCTGGCGCCGAGCGTGACAGAGCGCAACCTCTTCAACGCCAACATCCAGCGCTTCGAGCCGCGCGAAGGCACGATGCTGGTCTTTCCCTCATGGCTGGAGCACGCGGTCGAGGCCAACCACAGCGACGAGGTCCGCGTCTCCATCGCCTTCAACGTCATGATCCACGGCAGCGTCGGCCAGGATAAGGCCTGGGCGCAAATCTAGGATTCCCCGCTCATGAAGATCACCGATGCCAAGACCTTCGTCGTCGGCAACCCGCCGCCGCACTTCGGCGGGCGCTACTGGGTCTTTGTCAAGCTCACGACCGACAGCGGGATCGAGGGCATCGGCGAGGCCTACTGCCTGCCCTTCCACCCCGACATCGTAGCGCGCATGATCGAGGACGTCTGCGCCCGCCACGTGATCGGCTGGGACCCCTTCAAGATCGAACGGCTCTGGCGCGTCATCTATTCCAGCGGCTACACCCAGCGGCCCGACAGCTCGATCGCCGGCGTGCTGAGCGCCATCGAGATGGCCTGCTGGGACATCGTCGGCAAGGAGCTTAACAAGCCGGTCTACGAGCTGCTCGGCGGCCAGGTGCACGAGCGGCTGCGCTCCTACACCTACATCTATCCCAAGGAGGGCGACGCCAGCGACGTCTACGAAGACCCCGATCTGGCGGCCGAGCGGGCACTCGAGTACGTCGCCCAGGGCTTCACGGCGGTGAAGTTCGATCCGGTCGGCCCCTACAGCATCTACGACGGCCGGCAGCTCTCGCTGGAGGCGCTGGCACTTTCCGAGCGCTTCGTGAAGACCCTGCGCGAGGCCGTCGGCACCCGCTGCGACCTGCTGTTCGGCACCCACGGCCAGATGACCGCGGCCGGCGCAATCCGTCTCGCCCGGCGCCTGGAGCCCTACGACCCGCTCTGGTTCGAGGAGCCGGTCCCGCCCGAGACCCCGGAGGAGATGGCGCGCGTCGCCCGCCAGACCACGATCCCCGTGGCGACCGGCGAGCGACTGGCCACGAAGTACGAGTTCGCCCGCCTGCTCGATCTGCAAGCCGCCGCGATCCTGCAAATGAACCTGGGCCGCGTCGGCGGCATTCTCGAGGCCAAGAAGATCGCCGGCATGGCCGAGACCCGCTACGCCCAGCTCGCCCCGCACCTCTACTGCGGGCCGGTGGTCGGGGCCGCCAACATCCAGATCAGCGCTTGCAGCCCGAACTTCCTGATCCTCGAATCGATCCAGACCTGGGGCGGCTTCCACGCCGAAATCCTCAAGCAGCCGGTGTGCTGGGAAGAGGGTTACGTGATCCCGCCGAGCGAGCCCGGCCTGGGCGTGGAGCTCGACGAGGCGGTCGCCGAGCGCCACCCCTACGAGGGCGACAAACTTCATCTGGAAATGCTCGACCAACCGGTCTAAAGGGCTGCGCCAACGGGCAGAGCCGCCGCCTTTCAGCGTCCGGTCTGCCCCTTCGGAACGAGGACGAACGATGAAGGCAGCCGTCTGCACCGGCTTCGGCGAGCCGCTGAGCGTCGAGGAAATCGTAATCGACCCGCCCAAAGCGGGCGAGGTCAAGGTCAAGCTCGCGGCCTGCGCGATCTGCCACAGCGACATCCACTACATGGAGGGTGCCTGGGGCGGCACCCTGCCGGCCGTCTATGGCCACGAGGCCGCGGGCGTGGTCGAGGCTGTCGGGCCCGGCGTGGCCGACCTCACGCCGGGCACCCACGTCGTGGTGACGCTGCTGCGCGCCTGCGGCTCCTGCTTCTTCTGCGGCCAGGGCGAGGCACACCTCTGCGAGACCCGCTTTCCGCTCGACGCGCAACCCTGCCTGCACCGCGCCGACGGCAGCCCGGTTCATCAGGGCCTGCGCACGGGCGCCTTCGCCGAGGCCGTGGTCGTCGACCGCTCCCAGGTCGTGGCGATCCCCGAGAGCGTGCCGCTGGAGAGCGCGGCGCTCTTGGCCTGCGGGGTGATCACCGGGCTCGGCGCGGTGGTCAACACGGCCGCCGTGCCGGCCGGCAGCCACGTGGCCGTGATCGGCACCGGCGGCGTCGGGCTCAACAGCGTGCAAGGGGCCGCGCTGAGCGGCGCGGAGAGCGTCATCGCCCTCGACCTTTCCGATGACAAGCTCCGGGCCGCCAAGGCCTTCGGCGCGACGCACGCGATCAATCCGCGCGCCAACGACGCCCGCGAGGCCGTGCGCGATCTGACCGGCGGTCGCGGCGCCGACTACGTCTTCGTCACCGTGGGCGCCAAGGCGGCCATCGAGCAGGGCATCGGCCTTCTGCGCAACGCCGGCACCCTGGTCGTGGTCGGCATGCCGGCCGATGGCGTGACCATGGAGTTCGTCGCCGCCGACTTCGCCAACAATGCCCAGCGCATCATTGGCAGCAAGATGGGCTCGACCCGGTTGCAGGTCGACGTGCCGAAGCTGGTGAGTCTCTATCAGCAGGGCCGGCTCAAGCTCGATGAACTGATCACGGGGCGCTATAGTCTCGGCCAGATCAACGAGGCCTGCGCCGCGGTGAGCCGCGGCGAGGCGCTGCGTAACGTGATCGTCTTCGAGTAAGCGGGGCGGAGTCCGGGAGGCGGTTGGAGCCGTGGAACAGGGCGATCAGTGCATCGAGGTCAGACCGCTATCGAATGCGCTGGGCGCGGAGATCCATGGCGTGGACCTGGCCGAGGATCTCGATGCTGCGGTCTTCCATGAGATCCGCGCCGCCTTCCTGCGCCACGGCGTGATCTTCTTCCGCGACCAGGATCTGTCGCCGGAGAGACACGTCGCTTTCGCCGAGCGTTGGGGCGCGATCAATGTGAACCGCTTCTTCAAGCCGGTCGCGGGCTATCCGAAGGTCGCGGAAGTGCGCAAGGAGCCCGACCAAGAGCGCAACATCGGCGGCAATTGGCACACCGATCATTCCTACGATCAGGTCCCGGCCTTGGGCTCGATCCTCTATGCCCTGGAGGTGCCCGAGACCGGCGGCGACACGCTCTTCGCCAGCATGTACCGCGCCTACGAGACGCTCTCCGATGGCATGAAGCGGACGCTCGAGGGGCTCAAGGCTTGGCACTCCAGTCGCCACGTCTTCGGCGCTGCCGCTGCCGGCAGCGAGAGCCGCCGCGACGGCCGCATCGGTAACGCGGCACTGGCCACCCAGGACGCCTGCCACCCGGTCGTGATCACCCATCCCGAAAGCGGCCGCAAGGCGCTCTACGTCAATCCTGAGTTCACGCTGCACATCGACGGCTGGCGCGCGGCGGAATCGAAGCCGCTGCTCGACTACCTCTACAGTCACGCGCAGCAGCCGGAGCACACCTGCCGCTTTCGCTGGCGCAAGGGCTCGATCGCCTTCTGGGACAACCGCGCCACCTGGCACAAGGCGCTCAACGACTATCACGGCGAACGGCGCCTGATGCACCGCATCACGGTCGAAGGCGTGCCGCTGCGGTGAGACTGATGGTCAAAAGATAGGCTGCAGTTTGACTGTGCGTGCTTCGAGACGCGCCCTAACGGACGCTCCTCGGCATGAGGTCAATCTTTGATGGCATTGAGAAAGGCCCTCATCCTGAGGAGCCCGCGTGAGCGGGCGTCTCGAAGGACGCAAGACGGATATCCAGCTTCCAATCGGCCGCGTGGCCGGCAATCGCACACAGGTCCTTTGCTGGCGCAGAGATCGCGATCAGGGCAGCGCCGGCACCAGCACGTTGGCGACTTGAGCCGGCGGATCGGTGAAGGCCAATCCGAGGTAGGCGTCCTTGCGCCAGACCACGCGGCCGCGCAACGTGCCGAAACGCGGGCTGCTGAGCGACACCACGCCGCCGTAGGGCCGCGGATCGGTCAGGCGCAGCTTGGCGCCGGCGCCGGAGACGTTGAGGATCGCGCACTCGCCGTCGTCGGCCTGGCCCAGCCGCGCGGGCCAGAGCACGGGGATGCGCCGGAAGCGGCGTCGGACATCGGGGGAGGGGCGGCGGGCTTTGATCATCGCCATGGCTCTTACGTGGCACAATCCGAAGTTCGGCCACAAGGCTGCCGCCAAAGCCTTACCGCTTGGTGAATCGCCGCCCGCCGGACGGCCGAGGAATCGGGTCGTCATTACGGACCGGCCCAATCCGGCGCGGCAATCCAGGGCCAGCGCTCGGGCGCCGGTCGCCCGGATTGCGTCGCTTCGCTCGCAATGACGGTTTCGAGAGGGCCTGCTCGGGTCGGCCTGGCGCTAGCCGCGGTAGGGGGCCGCCGGCCGCTGCCAGAGCCAGTAGTTGTCCCGCCGCCGCCGCTCCAGCGTCTCGCAGTCCAGCGGCCGCCAGAACGGCCGCGTCGCCTCGACCTCGACGTCGGCTCGGGTCAGGCCGACATCCTCGAGCATGTGATCTTGCAAGCCGACGAGCGCTTCGCGCGTCGCACTGCGGCGCTGCCAATCGCGCAGGAGCGCGAGGGCGCGGCTGACCGGCGAGAACAGGGCGGCGAGCAACGAGACGGGCGCCGCGGCCGTGATCGCGGCCGTAGGACCTTGCTTCAATTCGTGCTTCACGCTTGCCATCTCACACCTCCTTGGCGGATGACCGAACGGGATCAAATGTCATGGCTGGGAGGGCCGCGCAGTCTCGCGTCCCTGTGCCTTGGCCAATATCTAGGCGGATTGTAGCAGGGCGACAAACGATTTAATCTCACTCATCCTATGAGCAATCCTCATGCATAGATGACCCGGCGCCTGCCCCCACTGAACGCCCTGAAGGCCTTCGAGGCGGCCGCCCGCCAGCTCAGCTTCAGCGCGGCCGCGGCCGAGCTCTTCGTCACCCAAGGCGCGGTCAGCCGTCAGATCAAAGCTCTGGAGGATTACTACGGCGTGCCACTGTTCCGGCGCGAGCACCGCCAGGTCGCCCTGACCGAGCCGGGCCGCCTCCTGCTGCCGGCGGCGAGCGAGGCGCTCGACCGGATCGCGCTGGCCTCCGAGCGGCTGCTTGGCGCGGGCCGCGACCTCAAGGTCAAGGTCACCCCGACCATCGCCGTGCGCTGGTTGATCCCCCGGCTGCATCGCTTCCAGAGCGCACATCCGGAGTTCGAGGTCAGGCTGACCACCGCTTGGCCGGATCTCGACTTCGCCCGCGAGGACTTCGACGCCGGCATCGTCTACAGCGGCTGGCGGGGTGCGGGGGTGCGCCGCGACCTGATCTTCACGGAGCATGCGACCCCGGTCTGCGCACCTGGGTTGCTCGAAGAGGCGGGACCGCTCGAGCGGCCCGAAGACCTGAAGCGCCAGCGGCTGATCCTCAACACCACGACCGGCCGGGACTGGCTCGACTGGGCGAAGGCGGTGGGCGTGGAGGGCCTGCCGATCGAAGACGCCCTGGTCTTCGACCTCGACGATCCCGCGATCCGCGCCGCGGCCGCAGGCGCGGGCGTCGCTCTCGCCGCGACCCGCTTCGTCGAGCACGACCTCGCGGCGGGGCGTTTGGTCGCGCCCCTGGCGATCGAGCCGGTGGAGATCGGCGCTTACTACTTCGTCGCCCCGGAGAGCCTGGCCGACACGCCGCGCGTGGCCGCCTTCCGCGCGTGGCTCATCGCCGAGGCAGACGAGGGCAAGGCAGACCAGCGTTGAAAACAGTCAAGCGGCGAGACGAAGCTTGCAGCCCTAGTGGTATGACTCCGACATTCCGATCCCGGAATGTCGGGCCGCTCCACGTAAGAGGAGTAAAAGGCCGGGCGAGAATAGACCGGCGTTCTTCGA
>JAKSDN010000979.1 GCA_022360075.1 Kiloniellales bacterium
CCGCTTCTGCCACACCGGCACCCAGCGCCTGGTGCGTAACCTGAGCGCGGCGGAGATCGTCGGTCAGGTCATGGCGGCGCGCGATGACCTGGGCGAGTGGCCGCCGCCCATGAGCGAGCGGCAGATCTCCAACCTGGTCATGATGGGCATGGGCGAGCCGCTCTATAACTACGACAACGTGGCCAAGGCCCTGAAGATCGTCATGGACGGCGAGGGCATCGCCATCTCCAAGCGCAAGATCACGCTTTCGACCGCGGGCGTCGTGCCAATGATGCAGCGCTGCGGCGCGGAGCTTGACGTCAATCTCGCGGTCTCGCTCCATGCGGTCAGCGACGAGGTGCGCGACGTTATCGTGCCGCTCAACAAGAAGTACCCCTTGAAGGAGCTGCTCGCCGCCTGCCTTGCCTATCCCGGCATCAACAACGCCCGGCGCATCACCTTCGAGTACGTCATGCTCGACGGCATTAACGATTCGCCGGCCGAGGCGCGCGAGCTCGTGCGCCTGCTGCGGCCGATTCCGGCCAAGGTCAATCTGATCCCCTTCAACCCCTGGCCCGGCGCACCCTACGCCTGTTCGAGCGCGGCGGCGATCGAGGCCTTCTCCAACATCCTCTTCGAGGCCGGCATCTCCGCCCCGGTCCGCCGGCCGCGCGGCCGCGACATCATGGCCGCCTGCGGCCAGCTCAAATCGGCCTCGGAGCGGCTGCGGAAGACGGAGCGAGAGGCGGCGGCGGGATAGGTTTCGATAGTCCCCAAAAACTGTCATGCTCGGGCTTGACCCGAGCGTCCATGGCGGAAGCCGCACGGGCCCATCCCGACCGGCCGAGGTCCCGGTTCTGGTTCCCCCATGGCCCCTCGGGTCAAGCCCGAGGGTGACACCATCAGGTGGGGGCTCCACATCCCCCGACCCGGATCGAAGTGAGAAAACGCATGACCCTGGAAATCTGGCTCGCTTTCGTGCTCGCCGCCGGCGTGCTGCTCTGGATTCCCGGGCCGACGATCCTGCTGATCGTCAGCTACGCGCTGTCGCGCGGGCGCGGCGTGGCGCTGAGCACAGCGCTCGGGGCCGTGCTCGGCGATCTGGTGGCCATGACACTGTCGTTTCTCGGCGTCGGCGCCTTGCTCGCTGCTTCGGCCGAGCTCTTCGTCGTGCTCAAGTGGATCGGCGCGCTCTATCTGATCTGGCTCGGCGTCAAGATGTGGCGCAGCCGGCCCGACCCAGCGGGGCCGGCGGAGGCGCAGGGTCCCGGCCGCGGCCTCGGGATCTTCGGTCACGCCTTCGCGGTCACCCTGCTCAATCCCAAGAGCATCATGTTCTTCATCGCCTTCATGCCGCAGTTCATCGACCCGGCGGCGCCGGTCGTCCCGCAGATGGTCCTGCTGGGGGCGACCTTCCTGGGCCTGGCCTTCCTGAGCTGTGCCAGCTACGGCTTGCTGGCCGGCGGCTTTCGCGACTCGCTGGCAAGCCCCCGGCGTCAGATCGTGATCAACCGGCTCGGCGGCGGCGTGCTGATCGGTGCGGGGGTGTTCGCCGCCGCCATGAAGCGGAACGCCTGAAGCGGCTCGCGCTAATCGCTATGGCCGAAGTGCCGCTCGGCCATGCGCAGGACGTGGTAGACGAACTCTGTCTTGCCTGCCGTATAAAGGCGCCGGTTGCTGCGGTGGCGCCGCAAGAGCATGCGCTTGAGTGCCTTGTAGCGCTGGGCCGTCAAAGGCGAGATCCGTAGGAAGTCGCGGAACAGCAGGTGTTCGCGCCAGAAGGCGCTGTCGAGGCTGGCGAAGCTGAGGTGGTGCGTCGGCCGGCCGGGCGGGCCCTTGGCGAAGAGCAGCCGGTCCTCGACCCCGACAGGCCCATAGCAAGTGTAGCCGAGGCGCCGCAGGCCCTTGTCCAAGCAGTTCACGTAGCCGAGGTCGGGAACCGCGGCCATCATGTCGAGCAGCGGCTTCGCCGGCATGCCGGGGATCGCCGTGCTGCCGATGTGCAAGACCTCGGAGATCTTGGGCGCCAGTCCCTTCTTCAACACCGCCTGCTCGGCCAGAAACAGGCGTGGCCAGCGCAGATCGTAGCCGCGCAGCTCCAGGCTATTCGGCGCCAAGCCGAGGGACTCCTTCATGGCGTCGCCGTATCGCCGAGGATCCGATCAGATTTGCGGGCCAAGGCCATTCTAAACCCTTCACCCCAGGCTGAGGCAATCTGCAATCAGCATCTGTATTTCTCTTTCTAATCTACCCCTCAAACTGCAACGAGTGCGACAGGCTGAGAGAAGAAGCGGCACCTCGGCCCGACCGATGAGGGCCTCGCTTGCCGCGGCCCGGCCATTGCCTATACTCGCGGCCCCTCGACCCTTCCTTGCAACGCCGGCGGTAAAAATTCATGAACGAGATCAAAAAAGTGGTGCTCGCCTATTCGGGCGGCCTGGACACCTCCGTCATTCTGAAGTGGCTCAAGGAGACCTACGGCTGCGAGGTGGTGACCTTCACGGCCGACCTCGGCCAGGGCGAGGAGCTGGAGCCGGCGCGCCGCAAGGCGGAGATGTTCGGGGTCAAGGAGATCTACATCGAGGATCTGCGCGAGACCTTCGTGCGCGACTACGTCTTTCCGATGTTCCGCGCCAATGCGCTCTACGAGGGCTGCTACCTGCTCGGCACCTCGATCGCCCGGCCCTTGATCGCCAAGCGCCAGATCGAGATCGCCGCCGAGACCGGCGCCGACGCCGTGGCCCATGGGGCGACCGGCAAGGGCAACGACCAGGTCCGTTTCGAGCTCGGCTACTACGCGCTCAATCCGGACATCAAGGTGATCTCGCCCTGGCGCGAGTGGGACCTGACCTCGCGCGCGCGGCTGATCGACTTCGCCGAAAAGCACCAGATCCCGATCGCCAAGGACAAGCGCGGCGAGGCGCCCTTCTCGGTCGATGCCAACCTCTTGCACATCTCGGCCGAGGGTAAGGTGCTGGAGGACCCCTGGACCGCCCCCGAGGAGTACGTCTACTCGCGCAGCGTCGCGCCCGAGGCCGCACCCGACGAGCCAACCGTGATCGAGATCTCCTTCGAGCAGGGCGACCCGGTGGCGATCGACGGCGAGCGCCTGTCGCCCGCCGCCTTGCTGACCAAGTTGAACGAGCTGGGCGGCCGGAACGGCATCGGCCGCCTCGACCTGGTCGAGAACCGCTTCGTCGGCATGAAGAGCCGGGGCGTCTACGAGACGCCAGGCGGGACGGTGTTGCTGCAGGCGCACCGCGCGATCGAGTCGATCACCCTCGACCGCGGCGCGGCGCACCTGAAGGACGAGATCATGCCGCGCTACGCCGAGCTGATCTACAACGGCTTCTGGTTTTCGCCCGAGCGCGAGATGCTCCAGGCCCTGATCGACAAGAGCCAGGAACCGGTCAGCGGCACGGTCAGGCTCAAGCTCTACAAGGGCAACGTCATCGTCGAGGGCCGGCAGTCGCCGAACAGCCTCTACTCGCTGGAGCACGTCACCTTCGAGGAGGACGCGGTCTACGACCAGCGCGACGCCGAAGGCTTCATCAGGCTCAACGCCCTGCGTCTGCGGCTGCTGAAGCGCCAGCACGGCTGAACCGGTGGAAGCACCGCACACTCGAAAGCGCTTTGCCCGACACGGAGGCAATCCAGGCTAAGATCGCGGCACAAAAGCGATAAGCCCGATCCGGCCGGGAGGTTTCCATGCGTGGCTTTCGATCTCTGTCGCTGCTTCTGCTCATCTTGCTCACCGCCGGCGCACAAGCGCAGGTGCGGCCGGACTTCGACTGGGC
>JAKSDN010001511.1 GCA_022360075.1 Kiloniellales bacterium
AGCTTGCCGCCGAGGGGCTGTTCGAGGCCGAGCGCAAGCGCGCGCTGCCCTACCTGCCGGCGGTGATCGGCGTCGTCACCTCGCCGACCGGCGCGGTGATCCGCGACATCCGCCATCGCCTCGCCGAGCGCTTTCCGCGCCGTCTGCTGCTCTGGCCGGTGCGGGTCCAGGGCGAGGGCGCGGCGGCGCAGATCGCCGCGGCGATCGACGGCTTCAACCGCCTCGCGCCGGGCGGCGCGGTGCCGCGGCCCGAGCTGATCATCGTCGCGCGCGGCGGCGGCAGCTTGGAGGACCTCTGGGCCTTCAACGAAGAGATCGTGGTGCGCGCGGCCGCCGCCTCGGAGATCCCGCTGATCTCAGCGGTCGGCCACGAGACGGACACCACGCTGATCGACTACGCATCCGACCGGCGTGCACCGACCCCCACGGCCGCGGCCGAGATGGCCGTGCCGGTGCGTGCCGAGCTGCTCGCCCAGGTGCTCGACTACGCCGGGCGCCTGGTCGCCGGCGCCGAGCGCGGCCTTGAGGAGCGCAGGGTGCGTGTGGAAGGCCTGGCCCGCGGCCTGCCCGATCCGCTGCGCCTGCTGGGCGAGAAGACCCAGCGGCTCGACGAGCGGGCCGAGCGCTTGGGCGTCGCCGGCCGCCGTTTTCTCGATGCCAAGAACGCGGCCGTGACCGAGGCGGCGGCCCGCCTGCCGCACCCGCGCCAGCAGCTTCGCCTGGCCGAACAACAGCTCGGCGCTCAGCTCGAAAGGCTGGCGCTGGCCGGCCGCCACGCGGTCGAGACGCCGACCCGGGATTGGGCGCGGCTCGAGGCGGGGCGGCGGCTGGCGCAGGCGATGGCGCGCCAGCTCGCCGACGCCGGCCAGAGGTTGGAGTCGCTGGGCCGCGTGCTGGAGAGCACCTCTTATCAGCGGGTCCTGGCGCGGGGATTCGCGGTGGTGCGCGACGCGGACGGCTTGATCACCTCGGCCAAAGCCGTCACCGCGGGCCGCGCGCTCGACATCGAGTTTAGCGACGGCCATGCCGCGGCCCTGGGCGACGGCGCCGCCAAATCCGGCGAACCCAAGGCGCGGGCGGCGGCGAAGAAGCCGACGGCGAGGAGACGTGGCAGCGACGATCCGCAGGGACAACTGCTATGAGACATCATGTCGGTCTTTGGTTCCTCGTCTTCATTGTTTTCGCGGCTTCCGGAACCCAAGCCGCCGACGAGCCCGATCTGCAAGGCGACTTCGTCCAGGGCGGCTTGGTGCAAGGCCGAACGGTGCCGGGCGCCGAGGTTCGGCTCGGCGAGCGGCGGGTCCGGGTCTCGGCGGACGGCCGTTTCATCCTCGGCTTCGGGCGCGACGCCGCAGCAAGCCAGGCGCTACGCGTCACGCTGCCCGACGGCACTGTCGTCGCGCGAACGCTGACCGTTGCGCCACGCGACTATGCCGTCCAACGCATCGATGGCCTGCCGCCGAGCAAGGTCACGCCGCCGGCTGAGGTCCTGGCCCGGATCAAGCGCGAGGCGGCGGAGATTCGCGCCGTGCGCGACCGTGACCGGCCGGAAAGGGGCTTCGATAGCGGCTTCATCTGGCCCGTCACCGGCCGCATCAGCGGCGTGTTCGGCAGCCAGCGCATCCTGAACGGGGAGCCGCGCCAGCCGCATTACGGCATCGATATCGCCGCGCCCGCGGGGACGCCGGTCGTCGCCCCGGCCGACGGTGTCGTCACCTATCGCAATGCCGACATGTACTTCAGCGGCGGCACCCTGATGATCGATCACGGCCAGGGGCTGATGTCGGGCTTTCTGCACCTGCAGAGCATCGCCGTCGCCGAGGGGCAGCCGGTGGCCCAGGGTGAGACCATCGGCACCGTCGGCGCGACCGGCCGGGCGACCGGCCCGCACCTCGACTGGCGGGTCAACTGGTTCCAGGAACGCCTGGACGCCGGCCTGCTCGTGCCGCCGATGCCGGCGCCGAAGGCCGCGCAGGACTAGACCCGCCCACGTAGCTCGATCGTCCGGCTGTGACAAAACTGTGCCGGCCCTATTCAAAGTTGAGATCGCTTACTCGTTCGCGATAGCATGAGTCTTGCTCTCCGAGGGGTGCTTCGCATCGGATCGAAGGCCTCGCGAAGGGCAGGCGTAATCTCATAAATCAGGTTGATGACCGGCTTGAATGCCGCTCAATGCGGTAAATTTGGGTCGCTGGTCGAGGTATTTGCCGCTGTTTGACGTTGGGGGCGCTAGGCCGTCTACTCGGGGATCGAGAGCGATCGCGGAGCGCTGAATGGAGGCCGTCGTCCAACTCAGGGCTGAGATTTCTCGGCTCATGCGGAACAATCTCTACGCGCATAAGTCTCGTCGTGAGATAATGGAAGAAAAGGCGGAATTGGACGCCGCGCTGGCCCGTGCGGGTGCGTCTTTAGTGCCCCAGCATCCCGACGCCGAAGACGAGGTGCTCGCCAGCTACTTCACGCTGACGGGCGTATCGGACCCCGAGATGGACAGTGTCCTGACCGCGCTACGCGGTCTGGACGCGGTGATGGCTGCCTACGTCAAGCCCGGGGCAGAGCTCGCCTGAAAGGAGATTGCGCCTTCCAAGCCGTCGGATGGGCCGGCGGCAGGTCACGGGAGGAGTAATCATGGCCAAGAAACCATCAAGTGGCCCCGGTAACGGTGGCGACTATGCGCCCGAGCGCGATACCCCCTCGGAGCCGGAACTGATCCTTGTCGCCCGCCGCGAGGTCGGCATGCGTGCGCGCCGTGAGGGTTTGGCCTCGGCCGCCGGCGCCGACATGAGCGATCTGGACTCGATCCTGCGGAACGCGGGGGCCCTGTGCCATCCGTTGTTCGGCGAAAGCGAGGAGCGGGTCCTCGAGGACATGGCCGCGATGCCATCGGCCGAGGGCGCGGAGGCGGCCCTTCCCGATCTGTCGCTCTACTACCGCGTCGAGGCGCCGGCCGATCAGCTCGAGACCCTGCGCGACCGGCTCGACGAGGCGAGCAGTGTGGAGGCCGTGTACCTCAAGCCGCCGGCCTATCCTTCGGCCGAAGCGGCCGAGACCATGGAGGCGCCCTTCCTCGAAGAAGAGGAGATCAACACGATGGCGCCGGCGGCGGGCGAGGCGCCGCCTGCCAGCCCAGACTTCACCGCGCGCCAAGGATACCTGGGACCGGCGCCCGCCGGCATCGACGCGCGCTACGCCTGGGGTCTGTCCGGCGGCCGTGGCTGGAACGTGCGGGTCTGCGACGTCGAGGGCGGCTGGAACTTCGCGCACGAGGATCTGCGCCAGAACCAAGGCGGCGTGGTCGGGACCAATTCGGCCAACCCGGGATGGCGCAACCACGGCACGGCGGTGGTCGGGGAGATCGGCGGCGACCGCAACGCCATCGGCATCACCGGCATCTGCCCCGACGCCCATGTCCGCGGGGTCTCGATCTTCGGCGGTGTCGGCTCCGCCGGTGCGATCCGCACCGCCGCCAACCTCCTGCGGCCCGGCGACATCATCCTGATCGAGCTGCATCGCCCCGGTCCGCGGGCCACCGGCGCCGGACAGCAGGGCTTCATCGCGATGGAGTGGTGGCCGGACGATTTCGCGGCGATCCGCTATGCGGTCAACCGCGGCATCTGCGTCATCGAGGCGGCCGGCAACGGCGGCGAGAACCTGGACCATCCGGCCTACAACACGCCGGGGCGGGGATTTCCAGCGGACTGGCGCAATCCCTTCAACCGCGGCCAGCGCGACTCCGGGGCCGTGATCGTCGGCGCTGGCGCGCCGCCGCCGGGTACGAACGGCCGCAACCATGGTCCCGACCGCTCG
>JAKSDN010000048.1 GCA_022360075.1 Kiloniellales bacterium
CGACCTGGTGGCTGCGCAGGTCGACTTCGAGAGCGTGCGCGCCTGCGACAAGGTGAAGCTCTTCATCTCGGCGACCAACGTCGAGACCGGCCGGGTCAAGGTCTTCCGCCGCGCCGAGCTGACCGCCGATGCGATCATGGCTTCGGCCTGTCTGCCCTTCATGTTCCAGGCGGTCGAGATCGACGGCGTGCCCTATTGGGACGGCGGCTACATGGGCAATCCGGCGCTCTGCCCCTTCTTCCGCGGCTGCGCCTCGCGCGACGTGGTGATCGTGCAGATCAACCCGATCCTGCGCCAGGGCACGCCGCGCAGCGCCCGCGAGATCCTGAATCGGGTCAACGAGATCACCTTCAACGCCAGCCTGCTGCGCGAGTTCCGCGCGATCAACTTCGTCTCCCGGCTGATCGAGGAGGGCAAGCTCGACGCGGACGACTACCGGCAGGTGCTGGTCCACCTGGTCAGCGCCGACGAGCACCTGAACCCGCTCGGCGCCTCGAGCAAGCTGAACGCCGAGTGGGCCTTCCTGACGCACCTGTTCGAGATCGGCCGCGAGGCCGCCAGCCGTTGGTGCGATGCCCACTACGACTGCCTCGGCGCGCGCTCGACCGTGGAGTTGAGGTCGTTGTTTCAGGACTGAGTCCGACGAGCCGCTGCTCATTTTGGCGCTCCGCGCCAGCCCCCCACCCGGCGCTATGCGCCGGCCTCCCCCTCAAGGGGGGAGGTGAATAAGTTGCTGCAATGTCTCAACTAATCCCCTCCCCCCTTGAGGGGGAGGGTGAGGGAGGGGGGCGTCCGCGAAGCGGACCAAGGAGAGTCCACGCACCGCCAGCCGAGCACAAGCTCAGTGAATCAAGCATTGGCCTCGCGGCTTCCCGATGCCATGTCTTCGGACGGCGCAAACGAAAGACACGCCCCGTCCCGGAGACCGGCTTTTGCACTTCGACCAGATCCGAACCTTTCTCGAGGTCGCCAGCACCGGCAACTTCAACCGTGCCGCCGAGATCCTGCACGTCACACAGTCGACGGTGAGCGCGCGTATACGCGGGCTCGAGGAGGCGCTCGGCCAGCGGCTCTTCGCGCGCGCCCATGACGGCGTCTCGCTGACCGCGGCGGGACAACGTTTCCGCCGCTACGCCCTGAACATGCAGCGGCTCTGGCAGCACGCCGAGCAGGAGGTGGCGCTCGCCGGCGGCTATCGCACCAGCTTCGGCCTCGGCTCGCAGACCAGCTTGTGGGACCGGTTGGTGCTGCAATGGATCCCCTGGATGCGCGCGGCCGCGCCCGACGTGGCGCTGCGCCTGGAGGCGGACTACTCGACCAGCCTGATGCGCCAGCTCTCCGACGGGTTGATCGACATCGGCGTCATGTACCAGCCGCGCGAGACGCCGGGCCTGGTGATCGAGGACCTGATGGTCGAGCAGCTCATGATGGTCTCGACCGAGGCCGAGGCGACGCAGGAGGCCTGGCGCGACGGCTACGTCTTCGTCGACTGGGGCCGGCCTTTCCGGATCGCCCATCGCGAGGCCTTCCCCGACTTGACCACGCCCGCGGTCTCGGTCGGCCTGGGCGCGCTCGGCCTGCGCTACATTCTGGACAACGGCGGCGCCGGCTACTTCCCGGTCCGGGTCGTGCGCCCGCTGATCGCCGAGGGCCGGGTCTTCCCTGTGCCGGAGACGCCGACCATGCGGCGCTCCGCCTACGTGGTCTTCGAGGCCGAGCCGGCGGAGCCGGCGCTGCAAGCCCTGGCGCTGCGCGGCCTGCGTTCGATCGCCGCTACGGGCGGGGACGAGCTGGCGCCCGAGGAGGCAATCGAAGTTTCCGATTGAAGCCTCAAAAAGCTTTCGCTTCAAATACTTGGTGAATGGCCCAAGCTACGGAACAGCGACTTCGTCCTGTTTAGCGAAAGGCCCGATCCGATGACCGCCGCGCCCGTCTTCGTCGATCCGACCATCCCCGGCCTCAGCATCCGCGATCTCGTCGAGAAGGCGGCGAACGCCGTGCAGACCCGGATCGACCGCGAGAGCCTCGCCTCCCGGCACCGCGACTTCGTAGTCAAGCGGGCGCTAGCCGGGCTCGACCGCCACCAGCTCCGCGACCTCGGCCTCGACCGCGCCGCCGCTTGACCCCGCGCTGAGAGGAAGCCGAGGGGGGAGGCCATGGCCGCGCTCACCGCTGCCTGGAATACCGGAAGCGCGGCCTCGCGCGGCATCGCCTGCATCCTGATCGCCACGCTGCTGTTCTCGATCTACGGGGCGCTCACCAAGTGGCTGGCCGCCAGCTACGGGCCGGCGCAGATCATCTTCTTCCGCGGCGTCTTCGGTTTCCTGCCGATTGCTTTCCTGGTCTATCAGGCCGGCGGCTTGCGCAGCCTGCGCAGCAAGCACCCCGTCCTGCAGCTCGTGCGCGGCGTCTGCGGCCTGGCCTCGAACGTCTGCTTCATCCTGGCCTATCGCCAAATGCCCTTGGCCGATGCCTTCGCCATCGCCTATGCGGCGCCGATCTTCGTCACCGTGCTCTCGATTCCGCTGCTCTCCGAGCGGGTCGGCCTGCACCGCTGGAGCGCCGTCGCGGTCGGTTTCATGGGTGTGCTGATCGTCACCCAGCCGGGCAGCGGCGTCTTCGGCGCCCCGGCCCTGCTGGCGCTGGCCGGCACCTTCCTCTACGCCTTGGTGATCATCGCCACGCGCCGCCTCGGCAAGGACGAGTCGGCCGTCTGCACGATGGCCTACTCGACCGCGCTCTTCACCCTCGCCGCGGCTCTCGTCCTGCCCTTCGAATGGCGGACCCCGAGTGCCGTCGACCTCGGCCTCTTCGCCGCGCTCGGCACCCTGGGCGGGGTCGGCATGTTCCTGCTGGTCCAGGCCTACCGCCTGGCCGCCGCCGCCCTGATCGCGCCCTTCGACTACACCGCGATGGTCTGGGCCGTCGTGCTGGGCCTGGCAATCTGGGGCGACGTGCCGAGCGCGGCGACCCTGACCGGCATCGCCGTCATCCTCGCCAGCGGCCTCTACATCGCCCACCGCGAGACCGTGCGCAAAGGCCGGGTCGAGACCGGCGGCGCCGCCGCGCCGGCGGACGGGACGGGTGCGGAGAAGGCTCGGCGGTAGCCGATTCGCCCAAGCCCTCAGTGACCGCTGGCGGTCACTGGCGGCGCGTCAAAAATCCGAACGTGCGTGAGAGCGTTGGTGCCGAAGCTTTTCATCGGCGCCGTGAGCGACGCTTCGCCCGAGCGATGGCCTCGTTCCTGGCTGATTCGGTTACGGCTTCGACCGAGGCGCGCTTGTCCGGCACGCGCAGAATGCCGACAAGGTCCGAGACGTCCAGCCGCTTCCGCCGGATGACGATCTCGTCGTAGCCGACGGCGTAGCAAGTGAACTCGTCGCCGGGTTTCAAGCCAAGACGATCACGAACATCCTTTGGAAGGATCAGTCGTCCTTTGTTCGTCAGCGTCGCTGTATTCACTGCGACACCTTACAACACTTGGGCGCGTTCCGAACTCTGATGTGTGCCTCTGCCAAAGCGATCCTCGGCAGACTATGGCCACCAGAGCTCCCCCCAACAATTGTTCCCTGACACGGATGAACGGGAATGAACACGGATAAGCGCCGGCGGCCTCATCCGTGTTCATCCGGGTCCATCCGTGTCATCGATCGGTGAAGGAAGTGGCGGATTGCTCGCCCCTAATTCCGCCCGCTGAGTAACCCCCGTGCGATCACCTGGGCCTGGATTTCGGCCGCGCCCTCGAAGATGTTGAGGATGCGGGCGTCGCAGAGCACGCGGCTGATCTTGTACTCCTGGGCGTAGCCGTTGCCGCCGTGGATCTGCAGGGCGTTGTCGGCGTTGGCCCAGGCGACGCGGGCGGCGAGCAGCTTGGCCATGCCGGCCTCGATGTCGCAGCGCCGCTCGGAATCCTTCGCGCGCGCGGCGGCGTAGGTGAGCTGGCGGGCGATCACGGTCTCGACCGCCATCCAGCCGAGCTTGCCGGAGACCCGCGGGAAGGCCGCGATCGGCTTGCCGAACTGCACGCGGTCGAGGGCGTAGCGCAGGCCGAGCTCCAGGGCGCACTGGGCGACGCCGACGGCGCGCGCGGCGGTCTGGATGCGCGCGGACTCGAAGGTCGCCATGAGCTGCTTGAAGCCCTGGCCCTCGATGCCGCCCAGCAGGTTCTCGGCCTTGCCCTCGAAGCCGTCGAAGGCGAGCTCGTACTCCTTCATGCCGCGGTAGCCGAGCACCGGGATCTCGCCGCCGGTCATGCCAGGCGCCGGGAAGGGGTTTCCGTCCGTGCCCCGCGGCTTCTCGGCCAGGAACATCGACAGGCCTTTGTAGCCCTTCTCCGCCGGGTCGGTGCGCGCGAGCAGCGTCATGACGTCGGAGCGCGCGGCATGGGTGATCCAGGTCTTGTTGCCGGAGATGCGGTAGACGTCGCCGTCTCGGGTCGCGCGGGTCTTGAGCGCGCCCAGGTCGGAGCCGACGTTGGGCTCGGTGAAGACCGCGGTCGGCAGGATCTCGCCGCTCGCGATGGCGGGCAGCCAGCGCTCTTTCTGCGCCTCGGTGCCGCCCAGGCGGATCAACTCGGCGGCGATCTCCGAGCGGGTGCCCAGCGAGCCGAGGCCGATGTAGCCGCGCGAGAGTTCCTCGGTGACGACGCACATGGCGGTCTTGCCCATGCCGAGTCCGCCGTTCTCCTCCGGCACGGTCAGGCCGAAGACGCCGAGCTCGGCGAGTTGCTCGATCACCGCGATCGGGATCAGCGCGTCCTTCAGGTGCCAGTCGTGCGCCGCCTCGGCGTGGTCGTCGGCGAACTTGCGGAACTGCTCGCGCACCAGGTCGAGCGTCTCGTCCTCCAGGCCCGAAGCGCCGAAGTCGCCGGAATCGAAGCCCGCGGCGATCAGCTCCGCAATGCGCGCCCTCACCGCCGCGGTGTTGCCGCGCTCCGTTAGCGCCTGCACGGCCGGGACGTAGATGGCGTGGACATCGTCGTCGGCCATGCCCATATCGCTCGGCCGCAGGATCTCGCCCTGGCTGAGCGCGACGCCGCCCCAGACCTGATTGAGGTATTCGCCGAAGGCGGCTTGCAGCATGAGCCGCTCCAGCTCCCGCAACTCTCCGCTTTGCTGCAGCCGCTCGGCCCAATGCAGCATCTGTTCAAGTGCAGACACATAGGTCGCGAGCCAGGCGTAGCCGTGCGCCGCGAACTGCTCCTGCTCCAGAAGCGCCGCCTCCACCTTGCCGCCCGGCGCGATCTTCGCCGCGACAGC
>JAKSDN010001331.1 GCA_022360075.1 Kiloniellales bacterium
CAGGGACAACGGCCTTGGCGGCGACGACAGACTCGACGGCGGCGCCGGCGCGGACAGCGTCTTCGGCGACTCGGGCAACGACACGATCCTCTATCGGGTGAGTGACGGCAAGGCGACCGACAGCGTGGTCGGCGGCGACGGCGATGACGAAGTGATCTTCTTTGCCGATCCCGGTACGGCCGAGACCTTCAGGATCCAGGCAGCAACGGTCGGCGCGGCCACCGTCGCCCAGGTGACCGACGCCGGCGGCGCGGTGCTGATGAACATCAGCGAGGTCGAGGACTTCACCTTCAACGCCAACGGTGGCGGCAGTAGCCTTATTGTCGGCGATCTGACCGACACCGGGATCTCGGTCAACACCGTCACCTTCAACGGCGACGGCCTCAATAACATGCTCGATGCTTCGGGCATCACCACCTCTCACCCGGTCGGCGTCAAGGCCATCGGCCGCGAGGGCGACGATGCTCTGCTCGGTGGCGCCGGAAACGACAGCCTGTTCGGCGATGCCGGAGGCGACCTGTTTTCAGATACCGCCAGCGGCAACGATACGCTCGAGGGCGGCCACGGCGACGACACCCTGTTCGGCGACGCCGGCGGCGGCGATCTGTTTTCAGGCAGCACCGGCGGCAGGGATACGCTTGACGGCGGCGTCGGCAACGACACTCTGTTCGGCGACGCTGGCGGCAACCTGTTTGCAGGCGGCATCGGCGGCAGGGATACGCTTGAAGGCGGCGACGGCGACGATACCCTGTTCGGCGACGTCGGCGGCAACCTGTACACAGGCTCCCGCGCCGGCGCCGACATCCTCAGCGGCGGCGACGGCAACGACCTGCTGGTCGGCGACGCCGGACAAGACATGTTTGGCCAGGCAAGCGCCGGCGCCGACAGCCTGTTCGGCGGCGAGGGCGACGACACCCTGTTCGGCGACTCCCGAGGCCTGGACATCGGCTTTGGCGGCGACGACAGCCTCGACGGCGGTATCGGCGCCGACAGTGTCTTCGGCGGCTCGGGGCGCGACACGATCCTCTACCGGGTGAGCGACGGCAAGGCGACGGACAGCGTGTTCGGCGGCGACGGCGATGACCAGGTGATCTTCTCCGCCGATCCCGCTACGGCCGAGACCTTCAGGATCCAGGCCGCGATGGTCGCTGGCGTCACCGTCGCCCAAGTGACCGACGCCGGCGGCGCGGTGCTGATGAACATCAGCGAGGTTGAGGACTTCACCTTCAACGCCAATGGCGGCGGCAGTAGCCTTATTGTCGGCGATCTGACCGACACCGGGATCTCGGTCAACACCGTCACCTTCAACGGCGACGACGGCAACAACACGCTCGATGCTTCGGGCATCGCCACCTCTCATCCGGTCGGCGTCCGGGCCTTCGGCGATGGCGGCGAGGACTGGCTGATCGGCGGCGCCGGCGACGACGGGCTCGAAGGCGGCACCGGGGACGACAGGCTGTTCGGCGGCGGCGGTAACGACCAGCTCTTCGGTCGAGACCGTTTCGCCCGCTCTGACGACGGCAACAACACGCTCTTCGGCGGCGACGGCGACGACAAGCTCGTGGGCGGCAGCTATCGGCAAAATGACCGCAGCTTCCGATCCAATAGCCTGTTCGGCGGGGACGGAAACGACACCCTTGTCGGCGATGCCGAGACCTTCCGGCCTCTTCTCGGCCGGCTGCGCTCGAACGACGACCTTCTGGATGGCGGGATCGGCGAAGATACCCTCTACGGCGATGGCGCCGACGACCACGATGGCGGGCACATCCTTGGCCACGACACGCTGAAAGGTGGCGCGGACAG
>JAKSDN010001403.1 GCA_022360075.1 Kiloniellales bacterium
ACGTCGTCGGAGCGGTTCGACAAATCTCTAATGTCATCCTCGGGCGAAGACCCGAGGATCCATGGTTGGGCTTGGCGCGGAACCTTCCATGGATCCTCGGATCGGCGCAACGTTTCGCGTTGCTTGTCCGAGGATGACAAGGTTGGGGCGCGTTCGACCTTGTAGGCTATTGGGCCAAGGCTCTTCCGTTATTCGACACAGATGAACACAGATAGACACAGTTGAATTGGTGTCTTTGGACCCGTTGGTGCCAAGGCACACCCTCATATCTGTGTCCATCGGTGTTCATCTGTGTCGAAATCAATTCTCCGACGCCGCATGTGCATCGGCCAGCAACCTCCCCCCTCACCCAGCTCCGGCTAAGGCTCGAAGGGGGGCTGCGCCGACGCAAGAGATGGTCACGCGCCTCAGAACAACGCCAACTGCCGATCCGGCTCCTTGCGGCGGGTGGCTTCGCTGTGGCTGTGCTCGAGCAGGGCGGCCTCGATGTCGGCCAGGTAGGGCGAGGGCGGCGGCTCGCGCAGCTTGCCGCGCCAGGGGCGCTGCTCGGCGCGGCAGAGGTACAAACGGTCCTGGGCCCGGGTCATGCCGACGTAGAACAGGCGGCGCTCCTCGGCGAGGGCGGCCGGGTCGTCGGCGCCGCCCCAGCGCAGCGGCAGGATGCCGTCCTCCAGGCCGGTGATGAAGACCACCGGAAACTCCAGACCCTTGGCCGCGTGCAGCGTGAGCAGCGCGACGCGGTCGGCGCGCGGGTCCCAGAGGTCGGCCTCGCTGGCGAGCTGCACCGCCTCGCGCAGGCGTGCCGGATCGTCATCGCAGTCCAGGGCCAGGCCGCGCAGACGCAGGAGGGCGGTCTCGATCGTCTCCGGATCCTGATCGTTCAGGCTTGCGGCAGCGGAATCGAGACGTGCGGCGAGGGCCTGGTCGGCTGCCCCGTTTTGGCTTTCGAGGGCGGTCATCAGGCTCTGGATCGCCGGGTCCTCGGCCAGGCGGCCGTGGGCGTGTTTCTGGAAGGGAATGCCGGAGCGGGCCAGGGCCTCGACCAGGGCGGCGGCCTGGGCGTCGCTGCGGTAGAGCACGGCGAAGTCGGCGAAAGAGAGGTTGGCGTCGGCCGCGCCCGCCGTGCGGCCGCTGTCGATCGAGAACAGGCTGTGTCCGCCGATCAGGTCCTCGATGCGATGGACGACGAATTCAGCCTCGGCCTTGTCGCTGCGCGCGGTGTGCAGGGTGATGCGCTCGCTCAGCGCGCGTACGACCTGGGCGATGTCGTCGGTCTCGCCGGTTGGGGCGATGACCTGGGTGGAAGCTGTGACGATCGCGCCGCTGGAGCGGTAGTTGCGGGTCAAGCGCACGATGCGGGCGGTGGGATAGTCGTCGGCAAAGCGCTGGAAACCGGCGGCGTCGGCGCCGCGGAATCCGTAGATCGCCTGGTTCGGATCGCCGATCGCGCAGAGATGGGCCTCGGCCGGCGCCAGGCAGCGGACCAGGGCGTATTGCTGGGCGTCCAGATCCTGGAACTCGTCGACCGAGATCCAGGCATAGCGTTCCCGGTAGAGCGCCGCCAGGCCCGGGTCCTCGCTCAGCGCCTTGAGGGCGAGCCCGACCAG
>JAKSDN010001007.1 GCA_022360075.1 Kiloniellales bacterium
AGGCGCCCGTCGCGCAGCCGCAGCACCTTCATGGGGTGGAAGATGTGCGGCGCCTCGACCACGCTCACCACGGTCTCAACGTCGCTCTCCCGGAACAGCGCGACCGCCGCGTCGATGTGCGCGGCCCGCCGCAGGGGCGAGCTCGGCTGCAACAGCACCAGGGCCTCGATCTTCTCCCCGTGTTGCTGCAGCCAGGTCAGGGCGTGTTGCATGACCGGCGCCATCGGCACGGCATCGCCCGCGATCTCGCGCGGCCGCAGGAAGGGCACCTCCAGCCCCAGACGGCGGCCGGCTTCGGCAATCTCGGGGTCGTCGGTCGAGAGGATCGCGCGGTCGATCGTCGTGCTGCCGAGCGCCGCTTCGACGGTCCAGGCGAGCAGCGGCTTGCCGCCGCAGGGCGCCAGGTGCTTTCGCGGACCCCGCTTAGAGCCGCCACGCGCCGGCACCAGGGCGACGACGCTCACGCGAGCCCCCTTGCGGCGGCCCGGCTCGGTTCTGATCGGCCGAGGATCACATCGGCCAGCGCCGCCACGCCCGGCGTGGACTCCGGCCAGACGTGGTCGGCGATTTCCTCGTCGGTGAGCGGCTGGCCGGCATGGGCGTCGAGGATGGCGCCGATCATTGGGCGCAGCTCGCTCGCCTCGGCCACGGCATAGACCGCGGAGCGGCTGTTCGCGCTGGGCGGCGTAGTGCGCGCCGGCAGATGCAGGTAGCGCTTGGTCGGCCCCCAAAGCAGCACCGGGGTGCGGCGCAGGATGGCTTCCTCGATGGTCGTGGAGGAGAAGCTGATCAGCAGATCGTTCTCCGCCATGGCCTGCTCGAAGGGCCGCTCGGTCCCGGTGATGCGCAGCCGGTCGGATTCGGTGAAGAAAGCGCGCAGCGTGTCGGGCGCCAGCTCGCGCTTCGGCTTGTTACGAATGGTCAGCTCGACGTTCTCGAGCCCCAGCACGGCCTCGACCGCGCTCTCGATGCTGCCGAGCAGCTCGTTGCTGGTTTCCATCACCCAGGGCACGAAGTAGGCGTATTCGCTGTAGTTGCCGGCATAGAGGACGCGCCGCGGCCGGCCGGCCGCCCCCACGCCGTTGACGGCAACCGGCGCGATGCGCAGCGGCCGGATCCGCTCGGCGATCTCCGGGTCGTAGACCCGGCGCGCCATTGCGGCGATGTGGGGCGACCACATGGCGTGGTGATCGCTCAAGCCCTGGGGCATGCGCACGCGGAAGAGCTCTTCCAGAACCTCCCGTGCGATCGCCGAGTCGCTGACCGGGAGGGAGTTGTAGTTGACCGCGAAGCGCGGCACGCCGCAGGCGCCGGCCGCATCGGCGATCGCCGCGAACTGTCCGCTGTCCTGGCGCGTGACGTAGCCGCGCGGACGCAGGGCGCCGATGGCGCGCTTGCCGTCCTCGAACAAGCCTTCTGCGTTGCCCGCCTGATGACGCAGGTGGGCTCTCATGGCTTCGGTGAGCCCGGCGGCCAGCACCGGGTCGCCGATCGCCTCCATCGCCGCGTTCAAGACCGCATGGGCTCCCTCGTCTTCATCGCCGAGGACGGCGAGCCTGACGGCGCGCTTCTTGGAGAGGCCGTCGCGCAGCGTTTGCAGGAGGTTCCGATACTCCCAGAGGCCCTGGCCCATGATTCTGAAGACCAGGATGCGCCAGGCCGGATCGCGCTCCAGGATGCGGTCATGCAGGCCGAAGATCAGGTCCTGGTTCCGTGACAGGACCCAAGGCCCGCGGCGGCGCAGGATCGCCGTCACGGCGCGTCTGAGCAGCGCGAAGAGGAACGGCAGAGGCGGCCGGCGGCTGTAGCCGCGCTCGGGCCCGAGGTGGTCGGCGAGCCGGGCGAGTACCTCTTCGCGGTCGCCGCTCTCCAGCCAGCCCTGCGCGGCCGGAATGAGCCAGGGACCGCCGCCCCTCAGCGTCTCCCAAATCCGCGAGACGAGATAGGCGTGGAGCAGAAAGGTGAAGCGCAGTCCGTGGAGCGTGCCGGCGCGCAGGCGCCGGCTCGCGGTCAGCGAGTCGTTGAAACGCCGGAAGGCGCGGTGAGCGCGCGCCAGGACCCGCGCGTGGGCGTAGTCGGATAGCGGCTCGTCGATCACCAGGCGGCGGCTGTCCTCGCTCAACGCGGCGCGGGCGACGGGCGAAAGCGCGATGATCCGCGCCGCCGCCGGCCGCTCCCGCTCGAAGCGGCGCGCCTCTTCGGCCGTCAGGAGGATGGCGGTCGCGTTCACGTTCAAAGCTCTGCGGATCCGATTTGGGCGTCGGTGCCGGACAGGCGGGTCACTGGTCGCAATGCATCATGGCGTCGCGCTCGGCGAACCAGTCTTGGGCGTAGTCGCAGCCGATGTACTTCTCGAAGTAGGGGCCGCCGATCGTGTAGTGCAGGACTGCCCGGTCCGCCTCGTGCGAATTCACGTCGACCAGGTGGTTCCAGCGCTGCGGCAGCGCGCCGATCAGCTCTTCGCTCTCCAGCCACTCGAAGCGGTGGAGCTGCAAGCCCGTGGCCTCGTTCACGTAGTCGGGTGTGAGCGCGGTGCACTTGGCGTTGTTGAACAGCATCACGCTCGACCAGTTCTTTTTCTCGTACTTGGTCTGGGTCTGGTTCAGGAACTTCACGTCTTCCTTGGGCACATGGTCGTGCTTGACGCACATGACGGCGTAGCGGTCGTCGCGTATCGCCCAGAGATTGGCGATGTCGTCCAGCATGACCATGTCGCAGTCCATGAACAGCGACCATCCCTGGTAGTTCGAAAGATAGGGCGTCAGGAAGCGCGAGAAGGAGAAGTCCGTCGACTGTAGCGGATGGCGCTCGCGGGTCATCAGGCCGTCGAGCTGGCTGAGTACCAGAGGGGTGATCGAGACCGGCTTGCTGGCCCGGCGGTGAATGGAATGGGCCAGAACGCTGAAGGCCACGGCCTCGCGCGGGTCGTAGCCGATGTAGACGTTGATCACCTGGGCAGTCATGGGTGCGTCGATCTCGCGATTGTTGCTAGGCGGTTCACGCGCTCGGCCGTCAGGCGCCTCGGCGGGGCCTCGATCCTGGCGGGCCGGCAGATAGTGCGGACAAGGGGAACGACAGGGAGGCCCGCCATGCTACCGCACAGCGGGTGACGGCCATGGTCATCCGCTGTAGGGCCCCGAAGGCCGGCCGATGCGATAATGTTCACGTCGTGAACGCAACTGTCAAGCACACTGTTATCGGAATGATTTCAGGCGATTAGACGCAAGCGCCAGCGGCCTTCAGGCGGCCTTCAGGAGGTCCGCTCCAGGCCCATCGCCGTGGCCCCGGAGACCTCGTTTTCCAAGGCCACGCGGCCGCTCGTGACCTGACGCGCGCGGCCGTCGTCGAGGGCGTAGACCACGTCGGCGATCTCCTTGATCGCGGGGCGGTGCGTGATGGCGACGATGGTCACTCCCGGGGTCAGACGCTCGAGCGTGTCGTAGAAGGCGCGCTCCGTCTCGCTGTCCAGGGCGGAGGTCGCCTCGTCGAGCAAAAGCAGCTTCGGCTTGTGCACCAGGGCGCGGGCGATCGCCAGGCGCTGGCGCTGACCGCCGGAGATCTTCAGGCCTCGCTCGCCGACGACCTCATGCAGGCCCTTTGGCATGGCCGCGACGAAATCCCAGGCCCCGGCGTCGCGCAGGGCGCGCTCCACGTCGGCCTCGGAGATCGAGGCGTCGGCAAGCGTCAGGTTCTCCATGATCGTCGCGTGGAACAGCGTTGTGTCCTGCGGGACGTAGCCCAGGAGCCGGCGCCAGGCCAGCCGGTCGCGCCGGCGCAGATCCTCGCCGTCGACGCGGATGCTGCCCGCCGTCGGCTCGAGCAGGCCGACCAATAGGTCGAGGAAGGTCGACTTGCCGGCGCCCGAAGGGCCCAGGATCGCGGTCACTTCCCCGGCCTTGATCGTCAGCGACAGCTCCTTCAGCACCGACTTTTCGTCGTAGGTGAAACCGACGTCGCGGAACTCGACGGTCGAGGCGAAATCCGCTTGCGCGTCGGGCCGTTCCTCGGCGACCGCCTCGGCCTGCTCGCGGATCGAGGCGAGCTTGCTGGTGAAGGCGAAGAAGGGCGCTTCGACCCGGGCGAGCTTCTTCAGGGCCTGCAGCAGGCCGCTGATCCGTCCGACCGTCCGGGCAAAGAGCGCGACCATGATCAGCAGCGAGGTGGTCTCGAAGCTGAAGTACTGGATGGCGACGAAGACTCCGACCGCCACGAAAATGGCGGCGAAGGGCTCCTGCAGGTTGTCCACGCTGGTCGACGCGAAGTTGAGCTTGCGCTGGGTCGCCAGCAGCTGGCGGGTCTCCTGCTCGAGGAAGGGCGCGATCTGGTCTTCCCGGCCCATGGCCTTCAGCGGCTTGAGGCTGAGGAAGAAGTCGACGATCCGGCTGGTGTAGGTGCGATTGAGCTCGGTCATGCGCGCGCCCTGACGCCGGGTCATCTCGACGAAGACGCGCAGCGCCAGCATGATGACGAGGCCGCCCAGAATGCCCGCGAGCGTGAGCTTCCAGGAGATCAGCAGCGCGGTGCCGAGATAGATCAGAAGCTGGATCGCGTAGCTCGCCAGCAGCATCAGCCCGCGGGCGGCGGCGGAGGCGCTCTCGGCCTCCTGCAGGATGGAGTTGGTGATCCGCCCGATCGGCTCGCCCGTGAAGAACTGCCATCTCACCCGCATCAGGGCGCGCAGGATCAGCAGGCGGAAGTCCTTGGTGATGCGGGCCGAGGTGTTGGCGATGTAAAGGTTGGCGCTCAGCATGAACAGGCTCTTGGCCGTCACCAAGCCCACGATCAGCGCCAGCACCGTACCGAGCGTCATTTCCAGCCCGAGGAAATCCATCGCCTCGCGGTAGACCTCGGTGATCCGGTTGGTCGATTCCGGGTCGCCGACCAGGATGTCGAGCAGCGGCAGCAGCGCCAGGATGCCGATGCCCTCGAGCATGCCCCCGATCAGCAGCAGGAAGGTCGCCAGGAAGAGATCGCGCGGGTACCAGCGCAGGAAGCTGCGCGCGACCTCGACCAGCGTCTCGATCAGCGAGCGGTCTTTCCTCTGCTGCCATGCCTCTTCCTGCGAGGGCGGTGCCGGTATGGCGGTCATGATTTGGCTCGCTGTGACGCCGGGCCGTTCAGGCCGGCTTGGACGATGGGCTGCGCAGCCGGCGCGCTCTCCTGCCGCTCTTTCAGGATGGCATTCCAGGCCGGCATCGCGCGCTCGAGCTTGCAGGCTTCGACCCGGGCGCGGCCGGCCTGGCCCAGGCGGCGCCGCAAGGCCTCGTCCTGCGCCAGGCGATCGATGGCCCGGCCGAGCGCATCCGGGTTTTCGGCCGGCACGACCAGCCCGCTCACCTCGGCCTCGACATAGTCCAGGGCGCCGCCGCAGGCCTCGGTGACGATGGCCGGCAGGCCCATGGCCATGGCCTCCAGCAAGGCATTCGGAGTGCCCTCGTGGCGCGAGGCCAGGACAAAGACCGCTGCCGCGGCGTAGTGGTCGAAAGGCCGCGCGCTACGGCCGCGCCACTCGACTTGTCCGGCGATGCCCAGCGCCTCGGCTTGCGCGGCCAGGGCCTCGGCAAGCGGACCCTCGCCGAGGGCGGCGAGCCGCCAGCCCGTCTGTCGCGCCTGTGTGCTGGCAAAGGCGCGGAGCAGCAGGTCGTAGCCCTTCTGCCGGGCCAGGCGGCCGACCGTCAGGATCGTCGGCGCCTGCGCCGGCACCGGGACAATCTCCTCCGGCAGGACCAAGAGGTTCGGCACCACCGCCAGCTTGGACCGTGGCACGTAGGCGCGCATGGCTTCGAGGGCACCCTTGCTGTTGGCCGTCACCAGGTCGGCGTGGCGATAGACTCGTCGGCGCAACCAGTCCCAAACCCGTCCCAGCGACTGACGCGCCGGGTCGTTGCGCTCCGAGACGATGACCCGCTTGCCCAGGCCGACGGCGGCCAGGACGGTGAGGATGTTGGTGGTGCCGACGAAAGCGATCGCCGTTTGCGCCGGGCATTGCCGGATCGCCCGGCGCAGGGCCCGCAGCCGCGCGACGTTGGACGCCATAGCGCCTGCAAGGCTCCGGCTTTCGCCGAGGACGCCGAGAGCCCGTCGAGCGACTTGGCGGTCCAAGGGCCAGAAGTCCCGCTCGCCGCCGTCCAGAGTGATCACCGTGACCGTGCGCCCGGACTCGGCCCAGGCCGCCGCGAGCTGGCAGACGACGCGCTGCGCGCCGCCGGGGCCGAGATCGGCGATGACCAGAGCGACCGGTTCGGGCGCCGTCATGGACATGCGCCTCTCATGCCGCCGCCTTGTCGGCGACGGCCGGCGTCTCGTAGAGGGCCACGACCTGCTCGGCATGGCGCTGGGCGGAGAAGCGCTTTGCCGCCATGTCCCTTGCCCGGCGCGTCAGAGCGGTCCTGCGGTCGGGATCGCGCAGCAGCGTCAAGGCGGCCGCCGCCATCGCCTCCGGATCCAGGGCGGGCACCAGCAGCCCGTTCGTTTCGGTCTCCACGATCTCGCGATGCCCGCCGGAATCGCTGGCGACCACGGCGCTGCCGACCAGCATCGCCTCCACCAGCACGCGGCCGAAGGGCTCGTCGACCGCCGGCGCGAGTACGAGGTCGCAGGCGGCGATCCAAGGCCAGACCGGCTGGCGGAAGCCCATGAAGAAGAGCCGTCCGCCGAGCCCGCCCTCGTCGGCGATCGTCTCCATGCGCAGCCTCAGGCTGTCTCGGTCCTCGCCGAAGACGGGGAAGGCCAGCGGTCCCTCGTGCTCCCGCGCCAGAAGGCAGGCGGTGCGGACGAAGTCGAGCGGCCGCTTCCAGGTGATCAGGTTGCCGAACGAGCCGACCAAGCGGCAGTCGGCCGGCAGGCCGAGTTCTTCCAGCAATCGGTGCCGACAGGCCTCGCGCTTCAAAGCCGGCGGCGCCTCGAAGGGGTTCTCGATCACGGTCGAGCGAGGCCGTGCGCACTCCGGAAGCTGCCGTGAGACGAAGTGAGAGTTCGCCACGACCCAGTCCGGAAAGCGGATCAGGGCGTCGGTCAGCCGGGACGGCGCATAGACGTTGCGTTGATGCCAGATCATCCGGGTCCGGGCGAGACGGCAGGGCAGGGCCCAGGTCAGGTGCATCCTTGCGTCGTTGCTGTGCAGCACGTCGATCGCCGCGCGCCGCAGGAAGGTCCTAAGCCGCGGCGCGGTCGTGATCAGCGCGCCGGCATGCTGCGGCAGGTTGCGGCCGCGTCCGACGTAGCGGGGCAGACCGAAAATCTCATAAGCCAGGCCCAGCGAGTCCAAGTGCTCGGAAAGGGGGCCGGTTTCGTGCAGCAGGATCCTGGCGCGGCAGCGGGACTCGTCGAGCCCGCGGATCAAGGACAGTGCCGAGATGTGGCTGCCGCCGATGCTGTCCCCCACGAAGGGAAAGCAGACCGTCAGGGGCTGGGGCGCGTCGGGCGTGTTCGCCGAGTCCGGGCCGACGGCGTGAGCGCCGGCCTAGACCTCCTCTAAGAGACCGGCGGCGGCACAATTCTCCGCGGCCTCGGCGATCTGCGCGAAGGGCAGGCCGCTCCGTTCGGCGATGTCGTGCAGGTCACAGGTTCCGTCGGCGGCGTTCAAGGTCCACAGGATCGCCTTGACCCTCTCGTCCCGGTCGTTGCGCGAGCCCGTCGAAGGATAGAGGCCCCTCTTGCCGAGCTGCGGCTCGCAGAAGGGTTGCGTATTCCGATAGACGCGGCTGCGCTCCAGGCTGTCGCAGAGCTCGAACAATAGCTCGACCGTCTCGGCGACGGCGGCTGAGGAGACCGAATCCAGGTCGTCCAACGAGGTGTGATACTCGGCGAAGCCCGGATCGCCGCGGGTCAGGGCCGCGACCGGCAGGTCGAAGCCGGGCGAGCAGTACTGGCGCTCGTCGCTGCCCAGGGGCTCGAAGGGCATGACCCGCGGCGCGCCGGCGCGCTCGAGCCAGCGCTCGGATTGCAGGAGAGCGGTCGCCCTGCGGTCCGCGAGACTGTTGCCCCGGCGCGAGCGCTTGAGGCGGAAGGGCACGGCGTGGCCGATGTTGGCCAGGGTGAAGCCCGCCGCCAGATGCGCCTTCAGATGCTCCCCCCGGCGGGCGAGATAGGCGATGCTGCCGATGGTCTCGGGCAGGAAGACGAAGCGATAGGTCAGACGCCGCGACGGCCGCGCGGCGAGCGCGCGCAGCAGCAGGGCGAGCGCGACCGGCGCGCAGAGTTCGTCGTTCGCCATCGAGGGGTGGCAGGTGTAGCTCG
This sequence comes from Kiloniellales bacterium, assembly GCA_022360075.1. Next base: position 8,239 of record JAKSDN010001007.1, read on the forward strand.
AGAACAGCACTTCCCGCTTGGAGCGGCCGGGCAACACCGCTTCCGAGAGGGTCATGGAGCCATCGACCAGCGCGCTGTCGACGACGACCTCGTAGTCCCCCTCGGGTAGAGCGTCGCGCTGGGCCTGGGTCAGGCAGAAGCCCCAGGTCGGCTGGTAGTAGCTGGTGACGTAGGGTATCGCCTGCGGCTGGTCCGGCAGGCTGTGCAGATGCCGCTCCAGCTCCGCCCGCGTGACCGTCCCGCGGAACGGCGCCGCATAGTTCACGACATGCAGGTTGTGGTTCCGGCTGTCGATCACCCGCCGACCGTCGGGCCCGACCACGTAGGCTTCGCGGAACAGCCACTCCTTCGGCACGGTCCAGTCGAACACCTGCGTGTCGGAGGGGATTTCGCTGCGCTCGAGCGGGGCGACCTCGGCGAGGATGTCGTGCGTCGCCCGCACGCCGGGCCCGGTCAGGCTGCGCATGAGCGGGAACAGGCGCCGCAGCAGGCCGTCGATCTCGGCCTCGATCTCGGACCCGGAGAGGCGCCTTGCGGCCGTGTCAGGCATGGCCGCCGAAGTAGTCGTCGAAGAAGGCAGGATCGCTCAAGTCCGGTGCCGCGGCCAGGGCCGCGCGCAGGGCCTCCCAGTCGACTTGGGCCCGGTTGGCCGCATCGAAGGCGCCGGCGACGATCGGCAGGCGCCGCTCCAGCAGCTCCCGCGCCTCGTCCGCCGGCGTGCTCTGGCCGAAGTCGACCAGGACCATCGGCTTGTCGCCGCGCAGGGCGTCGCGAAAGGCGGAGGTCAGCGGCAGGTCGAACAGCAGAA
>JAKSDN010000607.1 GCA_022360075.1 Kiloniellales bacterium
ACCCGGCTGACCCGTGATTTCCTCGTGGAAATAGGTCGCGAGCGCATGGATCACCGGATCGAGCACCGAGATGCAGGGCACGCCCAGACCGCGGCAACCCTGGACCAGGACATTGCGGATCTCCTCGTTGACCATCGTGAAGAGCACGGCGCCGGGGTTCTCGGCGATGCCGTTCAGCACCTTTTTGACCTGGCCCTTGGTGCGGATCAGGGTCCACACGTGCTCGATCGGCTCGACGTCCTTGAACTGCACCAGGCAGGCCCGCGCGACCGAGTTGATCGTCTCGCCGGTGGCGTCGGAGACGAGATGCAGGTGATAGGCAGTCATCCACTCCAAACCCTTCGAACAACCCGGCGCGGACCGGCGAAAGGCGGGGATAAGACACCCCTTCGCGCCGGCCCTGTCAAAAGGATGCGTCTCTTTCGGATCTTGTTCCGCGAGTCCCCACCAAGGCCTTGCCGGCCGGTGAGTGACGTGAATCCCGCACGTGCCCGAAGCCGCCAGATCTTCTTGTCCCCCTTATCCACCGCTTTCCGAGCCCCCGCAAGCGGCGCGAGGCCGGGTTGTCAAGACCGGGCTTGGGGCTAAGAGCCCACAGACGCGCAGGTCTGGCAGGTGCCGACATGCAATCGTGCATCGAGCTGGGGAAACATCGGCAATCCACAGGATTCACAGCACCAAACAACAACAACAGATTCTATTCTTTTTGACAGAGTCTGTTTTGAAGGGTCTCTTGCGCATCGCCGAGGGTCACCTCACGAGCCTTGGCGATCGTCGATCTGCACGAGATCTCTATGACCGAAGACAAGCTGCTGCTGCGCGCGCTGCGCCGAGAAAAGCTGGCCCGACCGCCGGTTTGGCTGATGCGCCAGGCCGGCCGCTATCTGCCGGAGTATCGCAAGACTCGCGGCGAGGCCGGCAGCTTTCTGGAGCTTTGCCTGACGCCGGAGCTGGCCGTCGAGGTGACGTTGCAGCCGATCCGGCGCTACGGCTTCGATGCCGCGATCTTGTTCTCGGACATCCTCGTGGTGCCCCACGGCCTGGGCCAGAAGCTCTGGTTCGAAGACGGCGTCGGGCCGCGCCTCGAGCCGCTGCGCGGCCGCGAGGATCTCGGCCGGCTGTCGGCCGCGGGCTTTCACGAGATTCTGGCACCGGTCTACGAGACGGTACGGGGCCTGCGGGCGGCGCTGCCAATGGACTGCGCGCTGATCGGCTTTGCCGGTGCGCCCTGGACCGTCGCCACCTACATGGTCGAAGGCGGCGGCTCGAAGGATTTCGCGACGATCAAGGCCTGGGCCTATGGCGACCCGGAGGGCTTCGGGCGTCTGATCGATCTCTTGGTCGAGACGACGGCGGATTACCTGATCGCCCAGGTCGAGGCGGGGGCGGAGGTTCTGCAGATCTTCGACACCTGGGCCGGCGTCCTGCCGGAGAACGATCTGCGGCGCTGGTGCCTGGCGCCGGCGAAGGCGATTGTCTCGCGCGTGAAGGCGCGCCATCCGGAGGTGCCGGTCATCCTGTTTCCTCGCGGCGCCGGCCTGCTCTACGAGGACTTCGCGGCCGAAAGCGGCGCCGACGGGCTCTCGCTCGATTCCGCGCTGCCTTTGGCCTGGGCGCGCGACAGGCTACAGGGCCGGGTCGCGCTGCAGGGCAATCTCGATCCGATCAAGCTGGTGGCCGGCGGGCCTGCCATGCGCGACGACGTGGCGCGTATCCTGGAGCACCTTGCCGGCGGCGGCTTCGTTTTCAATCTCGGCCACGGCATCGTGCCGCAGACGCCGCCGGCGCATGTGGCCGAGCTGGTGGCACTGCTGCGAGAGGCGGCCGGCTGAGGCCGCGCGCAACGGAGAGACGCGATGGGCGGGTTCCTCGGTGAGGCCTATCTCTGGGTCAAGGCGCTGCACGTGATCAGCGTGATCGCCTGGATGGCGGGCATGCTCTATCTGCCGCGGCTCTACATCTATCACTGCGATGCCGAGCCGGGCTCACCGCAGTCCGAGACCTTCAAGGTCATGGAGCGGCGCCTGCTGCGCGCGATCGTCAACCCGGCGATGATCGCCTCCTGGATCTTCGGCCTGATGCTGGTGACCCACCTGGAGGCCTGGAGCGAGGGCTGGATGCACGCCAAGTTCGCGCTG
>JAKSDN010001035.1 GCA_022360075.1 Kiloniellales bacterium
AATGTCCAGCCTCAGAGTCGTGTTAACAACGAGAATGTCCAGAGTCGTGTTAACAACGAGAATGTCCAGCCTCAGCGTCGTGTTAACGTCAAGCCTGAGAAGAGCCATGTCGCCGCCAAGACCCCGAGTGCCCTTCAGCGAAAGGCCTACAATACACTTGAGCATCTGGGCTACGGGAACAAACTGAACACTCAGCTTGCAAGGCTGGAAGAGATCATAACGGACCCGACTCTCCGGAACCAAGCGAGCGAACTGCTCACTGTTCAGGCCGTTGCCAAGTACGATCAATTGCGAATATATTACAGGAACGATCAAGGTAAAGTACACGTTTCAGGGGAGAACATGAATAAAGAAATCGATAAATTAACGGATGAAATTCTACTCAGATACAATGAGGAGATAAATTCGCCCAATTCAGATAAGCTGACTGCCGATTGGCGTGAGCATCTTGATAAAGCCCTTGCCGTCATTGATAAGACCAATAATGAGACCAATGTGTGAGACAATAAGCAGCTAGAGAACGACAACGAGCACAGCCCTGGCGCTGCGATTGCTCACGGCGCCGCACCGTTCTCCTATACGCCGCCATACGGCCTGCAAACAGGATGGCCGCGCCGGCGCCAGCATCCCGTTTTCTTGCAAACCCGACAACTTCTCCCCAGCCGATAAACCCTATCGCTCAGCGGCTTGGGAGTTCTTCACGGACCACGCCTTAATCTCCACCAATGACGATCCCTCAGGCGAAGCAGGCGGAAGTACTCGTCTGCATCCGAAACCTTCAAATCCCGGAGGTCCTGATAGGTCATCGCTTCGTACTTGGCCTTCGCCTCCGCGAGTTCACGATCATTGATGGCGTCTGCGTCTTGGTAATGCATCATCTCCAAGGCCGCCGTCGCCGCGCTAAGAGCGTCTCCTCTCTCATGTGGGTCCCTGCTGAGCACGCGGACTACAGCTTGGAGGCGGGGCGCCCCGATAGAACATAGGTTGTCGGTCAATTTCCTCAGGACGCTCGCCTTTTCTCTGTCTTTCTCCGGATCCGCGTCCACAATGGCTTCGGGGTTCTCAGTTCCGATTGTGTAGAGGATGGCCTGGATCAAATCGCGCCGCGGTTCATGAAAGTCCTCGCCGCGAGGCAAGCAGAAAAAGCCGTACATCTCGGACCAATGCCGGAAATCCGGCAGGGCGAGCAAGTTCTGCATTCGCTTTCGATACTTGTTTGCGTGGCCGCCCACGCCGTCGCGCGGGCCCCGGGCTTGGGGGCGTTGGTTTGCTTCTTCCTTTTCCGGATCGAGCGCCGGACCGTCCTTATCCACGTCGTCGGTGTTGACAATATCCTCTTTGATGGAGGCGTTATCCAAGTCGACGGACGCGCCGGCAGGGATCACGCCGCTGTGGTCCTCCATACGCTGACCGTCCTCAGGATTTACATCGAGATTGTCCGGGGGCGCCTCGATCTTCGCCTCCGCAAGCGGTCGTTCGGCCGGGGGATGCCGCAGCATCTTGTTCACATGCCACAGTATGTATCCGACCTCCTTCTCGTGGATGCCGAATTGATCCATCAAGATCTTGCCATGACCGACGCCGCGGTCCGCGCGCACTGCCTCGGCGGCGCGCGCGCCATAGGCGCGGACGTAATTGCGCTGCATTCTTTTTGCAGCAGCGACGAGCTCACGCTTCCCTTCCAACGAGATACCAAAGTGTCGGCGGATCGCCAACGCGAAAAGGTCGGGATCTGTGTTGGTGGTGGCAATGATGCTTTTGAACTCGGCTTCAGTTAAGCCGGGGAGAATCTCATGCGCCTTGATGCTTATCAACGCTTCCTTCGCCACCTGGAGGGCCGTCATGGAGGCTCCCCGGCTCGCCATGCCGTAAAGAATGGCGTAGGCGCGATGCCTAAATCCGGCGCTACCGTGTTTCCTGCCCTCCGCCACGGCGTACGGCGTGATGCTTTTACGCATATCGAACAGTCTGCAGAATTGGTCCGGGTTCTCCGCGGCGAGCGCCGCGACCCGGCGGTCGCCCTCTAACTGGTGCGCCTCCCATTGTTCTTGCGTCATGGCAGTTTTCGGCCAGATGAACCTGGACCGCCCGGACCGCACTTTCTTCATCACCTGATTGAGCCGTTCCACGCGAGCCGGGGTCATCGGCTGCGGAATGTCCGAGACTTCGAAGTGAGGCGACGACTTCCAGAATTTGAGCCTTTGAAGCCATGGTCTCTTCTCGCGGAGCATGCCGAGGCATTTTCGCTCGAAGGCGGGGCGGCGTTCGCGGAAGACGGGGCGGCGTGCGAGGAAGGCGGGGTGGCGTGCGAGACAGTCAAGCGTGTATCGAATGTGTTCTGCATTTTCAGTTGGCAGACGTTTAAAGAACTGATTTCGCTGCTCCTCCGATAGAGAAAGCAGATCTTCCAGTTTGCTTATGCGGACACCGGGCAAAATCTCGATGGAGGCGGCATCCGGCACGGGCGCCCGCCATAGCTGGTCGTCCGGGTCGTATTCGCCAGTCTGCTTTATGTCCGCTTTGATTTCGTGGTCCCGATCGACTTTGATTTCGTGGTCCCGGTCGACGGCCTTACCTTGGCCGTGATCGACGGGCTTGCCGAGTTTCTCGGCTTCCTCGTCGCTCAGTCCAAGGTCCAGGTTCCCATAGGGTTTGAGCTCTTGGTCCGCGAACCAGTCCTTAAGGTCGCTATGGATCCAGTGCTCATCGTCGCCCCTTAAAAGCCTCTTTTTCCCGACGACCAGGATGTCACCATCTGCACCATCGAGATCATCGCGACCATCGAGGTCATCGCGACCATCGAGGTCATCGCGATCATCGCGATCATCGAGGTTTTCGAGATTCTCGAGGTCATGGAAGTCATCGAGGTCATCGAAGTCATAGAAGTACCAGCTTCCTTCCGGTTCATCGCTGGACTGATTTAGATAGGGCGAGTTGTAGTTGATATCCGGGTCGATCTTCGTTTCATCAAGGATCCGAAATTCCTTGGCCAAATCCGTGTCCAATGGCGGAGCGTTATTGGACTGCGGGGCGTTGTGACTTTGAATCTGTGGAGGCGGACTGCTCGACCTCTTAACTTTGCCGTCACCCGTCATCGTCGGCCTCCGGTTCCAGCGAAACGCGCCATACCTCTCATGCCCACCGCCGGGTCACCCGCCCCGGCGGATCGCCCTCGGGGGGCATGCCGGTCTCACCATCAGCCTCCGCTGCGATGATCTCTATAGGCTTGCTTCTCGCCTGCGCCTCCTCAATAATCGGGGCAGTCCTTTGGCGCGTCGCGACCAGGCGCTTCAGCGTTTCCACGAAGCTGTCGGCGTCCAGATCGTCGAGCTTCGTTTGATGAATCAGCAGGACTTCGCCTCGACGGCGATCGAGCGCGAACGAAAACGAACCGGTGAGCAGACCGGTCATGTTCTGTCGCAACAAATCGCTGAACAGATCTAGCGGCTCCGGGGTCACGACCATGC
>JAKSDN010000671.1 GCA_022360075.1 Kiloniellales bacterium
GACCTGCGCGAGGACTGCTTCCGCGCCCTTTGCTGGCTCGCCGTGTTGCAGTGGCAGGGCCGGACCCTCCTGCAGGTGCTGCTGATCGGGCAGCCCGGGCTCGAGCCCCTGCTGTCCCACGCCGAGCTGGAGCCGCTGCGGCGGAACGTCGCGCTCTGGCACGACCTGCAAGCCTTGGCGCCCGAGGAGATCGGACCCTACATAAAGCACCGACTCTCGGTCGCGGGACGGTCGGACGACCCGCTTTTCACTGAGACGGCCGTCGCGCGGATACATCGCTTAACAGGAGGTTTACCCGCTCGCATCAATCTGCTCTGTCGCGATCTCCTGCGCCAAGCCGAGCAGGACGGCAAGAGCCAGATCGAGGACGACGATGTCGACGCGGTCGGCCTGGCCCTGACCGATCGACTCGGCGTCCTGCCGGAGCCGCAGGTGCCCGCCGAGGCCCCTGCGGTCGAGTCATGTGAGCCGGACGAGGCAATGGGCGAAAGACGACAAAGAATCGACCTGTTCCCCGAAGAGGTCTATCAACGGCCCAAGCGCTGGCGCACGGTCGCACTGATCGCGGTCGTCTTCGTGGTCGGCGCCTTCGCCCTGCTGTTGGCGGTTCAGCTTTCCAACGTGCAGCCCAGGCTCGCCGAGCTCGAGCGACTCCTCGAGGAAGAGCGCACGGAGAAAGAATCGCTGAGCGAGAAGGTCGCGGATCTGACCCGAGAGCGGCGCGCCTTGATCGCAGGGCAGCAACAGCGCGAGATCGAAAGGGCGGAGCTCGCCACCGAGCGCGACAAGCTCAGCGCACGCGTCTACAGCCTCGAGCGTTCGCTCGGCCAACAGACGCCAGAGCCGCAAGGCGACGCGCAGGCGCTCGCCACCCTGCGCGCGGAGATCGCCGGCCTAAGGGCTCAAAACGACGAGCTGGCCCAAGCGCTTTCCGCCGCGAAGGCCGACCAGCAAGCCTCGGAGAAGCGCGCCGCCGACGCGCAGAACGCGCTACGCGAGACACGCGAATCGATCACCGAAGCGCGCGAGACCCTCGACTCGCAGAAACGCGAGGTCGACCGCTTGAACCAGCAACTCTTCCAGCTCTCCGAAAGCCCGCCGAAGACGCCTGCCGCGCCGCGGCCGCGGCCTGAACCTGAGCAACCGGGCGCCGAGACATCGACCGCCGCGAAGGTGCCGGCCGAGGCCCCCCCGCCCGAGGCTGCTGAAGCCGAAGCGCCCAAAGCCGAAGTCCCGAAGGCCGAACCCGGGGACAGCGTGGCAACGGAAGCGGCCACAGGGCCCGGCGGCCAGACCCAAGTCGCCTTGAACCGGGCCGCGGGCGGGCCGGCCGAGTTCCTCGAAAGGCTGGGCGGGGAGGTTGTGTCGCTCTATCGCTCGGGCTCCTACGGAGCCGACGAGCGGCGGCGCAGGCTGCAGAGCCTGCTGAGCGAGCACATCGATCTCGGCGGCTTCACCCGGGAGATCCTCGGGCAGCGCTGGCAGAGCGCCGATGCCGGACAGCGCGCCGAGTACCTCGCCCTGGTCGAGAACTACCTCTTCAATCCCTTCGTGCGCTTTCTCGAGAACGACGGCGTCAGGCAGTTGAAGGTCGTCAAGGCGGGGCCGGTAAAAGATTCGGAATCGATCGTCACCACGCGTCTGGAGACCCAGTCGGGCGACGCGCGCGAAGTGATGTGGAAGATCCGGCAGAACGGCGGGTCCTTTCAGGCGGTCGATCTCTTGGCCCAAGGGGTGAGTATTCTCGGCACCTTCCAGTCAGAGCTGAAGTCCTATGCCTCCAGCCAAGGCGTCGATGCGCTGCTGAAGACGCTGCGCTCCCTGCAACAGCAATCCGGCGGCAACGCGACGGGCAACTAGGCCCTCACCGCACGCGCGCGAACCAATCCGTACGGTCGAACCACTTCGCGCGGATCTTCTCGAAGCGGCCGTCCTCCTTGATCTCCGCTAAGAACTTGTTGAGCCAATTGAGAAAATCCGGGTCGCCCTTGCGAATGGCCCAGGCGATCGACTCATCGGTGAAGGGCTCGTCGAGCAAGATCAGACCCTCGCCGCCGTGCATGGCGGCAAAGACCGTGTTGTAGGGCAGGTCGTAGACGAAGGCGTCGACGGCTCCCTCCTTGACCGCCATGGCGCCGGCGAGCTCGGTGTCGAACGGCCGGTAGGTCGCGCGCGGCAGATGGCGTTTGACCGCCGCCTCGCCGGTCGTACCGGGCTTCGAGGCGACGGTGAAACTTGGATCGTCAAGCGCCGAGTAGCCGCTCACCGAGTCCTTGTGCTTGGCCGCCAGCAGCACCGTCTGGCCGACGGTCAGGTAGGGGTCGGCGAAGTCGACCTTGCGCTGCCGTTCGGGCGTGATCGACATGCCGCTGATGATGATGTCGAAGCGCCCGACCGTGAGCGCGGGAATGATGCTGGTCCAGAAGGTGTTCACCGGCACAAAGGTGACGCCGAGTTCCTTGGCCATCTCGCGGGCGATGTCGATATCGAAGCCGATGAAGCTCGCCTGCTGGCCGCCCTTGCGGATGTCGGCCGGACGCAGCGTGCGCTCGCGCAGACCGCCGCGCTTGTCGATCATCTGGAAGGGCATATAGCCGGCCTCGAAGCCGACACGCAGCGTGCCGCGCCGCAGGACTCCTTCCAATGTCGAGTCGGGCGAAAGCTCGAGATCGGCCGCCGCGGCCGGCAGCCCGGCAAGCAAAGCCGCGATCAGGCCAAGGAAAAAGCGACGTGACGCGCGGCTTACGGCACTTGCCGTTTGTGGGCTCCTCCAGCACATGGCTCAGGAACCGCCGGAGGCGGCCTCGGCCTGCTGCCTTTCCCGGTCCAGGCGCGCCTTGGTCTCTTCGTCGAGCGGCGCGATGGTGATGTTGAACCAGGCGAAGGCGAGGGTCACCAGGGGCGAGAGCCAGTTGAAGAAGGCGAAGGGCAGATAGGCGATGGTCGCCACGCCGAGGGTCGCCGCTTGATAGGCGCCGCCCGAGTTCCAAGGCACCAGGCAGGCGGTCACGGTGGCGCTGTCCTCGACCGCGCGCGAGAGGTTCTTGGGGTGCAGGTCCTGATCGGGATAGGCCTGGGCGTACATGCGCCCGGCCATGACGATCGACATGTACTGATCGCAGAGCACCAGGTTGGCGCCGAGCGCAGTCAGAACGGTCGAGGTGATCAGCGAGCTCTTCGAGGTGGCCCAGCGCAGGATCGTCTGGACGATGACTTTGAGCTGGTTCGTATGCTCCATGATGCCGCCGAACATCATGGCGCAAATCACGATCGAGATCGCGTAGAGCATCGAGGTGAAGCCGCCCTTGGTGAGCAGGCTGTCGACGGCCTCGACCCCGGTGTTGCTGCTGTAGCCGCCGTAGGCGACGTTGAGCAGCTCCTCGTAGCTGTTGCCCTGAATGATCAGGCCGAGGATCGCCGCCGACAGGGCGCCGAGCGCGATGCCGGGAATGGCGGGCGCCTTGCGATAGGCGAAGACCAGCACCAGGATCGGCGGCAGCAGCAGGAGCAGGTTGAGATCGAACTGCGTCTCCAGCGTAGTCAGAATCTGCTGGACGGTCTCCACGTTCTCCTCGCCACCGCCATAGAAGAAGCCGAGCACGATCTCGATCACGAGGGTCAGGCCGAAGGCGACGCTGGTCGTGTAGACCATGTGGCGGATGTGCGTGTAGATGTCCGTGCCGACCATGGCCGGCGCCAAGTTGGTGGTGTCGGAGAGCGGCGACATCTTGTCGCCGAAGTAGGCGCCCGAGAGCACGGCCCCGGCGACGATCGGCAGCGGAAAGCCGAGGCCGGCACCGATCCCGATCAAGGCGACGCCGATGGTGCCCGTCGTGCCCCAGGAGGTGCCCGTCGCCAGCGCCGTGACCGCGCAGATCAGCACCGTGGCCGGCAGGAAGATCGAGGGATGGAGGATCTTCAGGCCCCAATAGAGCAGGGTCGGCACGACGCCGCTTAAGATCCAGATGCCGATCAGCACGCCGATGATCAGCAGGATGACGATGGCCTGCAGGGAGTTGGCGATGCCCTTGAGCATGCCGCCCTGGATGGTGTCCCAGCTATAGCCGGCCTTCCAGGCGAAGAGCGCCGCGATCAAGACGCCCAGCAGCATGGAGATGTGCGGATCGGTCCCGTAGACGGCGATGGCAACGCTGATCCCCGCGACGAGCGAGAAGAGCGAGATCAAGGCCTCCCAGAGATATGGGTCGCGCTGCTCCCGTTTCAGAGCCATGACTTCACCCCCCTTTGGCTTGCAGGCTTCGTGTTCTTATTCGGGTGCCGCGTTCTCCGCGCGGCACGGTCATCTATCTTTGTAGGCAAGCTTACGAGCGGTGGGGCTGTCAAGCGGCTCGGCGAGACGCTTCGCTGGGGCAGGCCTGTGGCGACCAAGTTCCGCTCCAAAAGGATCGCCTTTTCGGCGCTCCGCACCGATCTCCCCTTCAAGGCGCTATGGGATGCACACATTTCCGAGCCGGTTGGGTCGGCGACCGGCCTGAATTCCCTTCGCCCCCTTGGGGGAGAAGGAGGGGCCCGCGGATGCGCGAGCATCCGTGGGAGGATGAGGGGGTCCCGCAGGGACCGCGCGCAGCGCCGCAGGGACCGCGCGCAGCGCCGGAGGGGTCGAGCGTAGCTCTGAAGGGACCGCGAAGCGCCGCAAGGCACGTGGAAGGCGTTGACCGGACCGAGCGGGGTGGTGGCGAAGATGAATGCACTTCGAGGCGTGAGTCCGAGGGCTGCCGCCCCCTTCACCCTGCCTCTCCCCTGGCCGGCGGGGGGAGAGGGGTAGTTCTGGGTCCTGCTTGTTGGAGATCGTCGCACC
>JAKSDN010001256.1 GCA_022360075.1 Kiloniellales bacterium
ACGCGAATTTCGGCCTGATCCCCGGAGCCGGCGGCACGGTCCGGCTGCCAAGACGCATCGGTCTGAACCGGGCCCGATTGATGATGTATACGGCCAAGCTCTTTCCTGCAGAGACGATGCTCGACTGGGGGCTGGTGACGGACGTCTGCGAAGACGATGCGTTAGAGGCCGCGGTGGAGAAACTCGTCTCGGACCTCGCCAAGAAGAGCCCTCGCGGCCTTGCCTTGATGAAGTCCCTAACCGCCGCGGGCGAAGCCACAGCGGAAATCGATACCGCTCTCGCGCATGAGATCGATGTCTGCGTCCAGCACGACGCCTCCAAAGACCGCGCCGAAGGCCTAGCCGCGTTCGCGCAAAAGAGGAAACCGAAGTTCGTCGGACGATGACGGCGGCAGCCTGTCTCGTTCGATCAAGAAAACCGGCGCGCGACACCGTCGAGCCGGTGACAAGGGAGGAAAGGCCATGGATGTACCGAGCCTGATGCGCCAAGCGATGCGCTTCAATCGAAAGCGGCAGGCGATCGTATTCGAGGGACGCAGCTGGACTTTCGAGGAGGCCTGGGACCGTGGAGTACGTCTTGCGAACGCGCTTATCGCCATGGGCGTGAAGCCTGGTGACCGCGTTGCCGGAGTCGACGACAACAGCATAGGTGCGGTCGACCTATTCCTCGGTGCCGCGATTGCTGGAGCGGTACGTGTTCCGCTCTATGCTCGAAACGCGCGCGACAGCCATGCTGCAATGCTCCGGAGCACAGAGACCAGCGTCGTCCTGGCCGAGGAGCACTACGAGAAGGACCTCCAGGGAGTCCAGGACGAGCTGGCAACGCTGAAACATGTCGTCATCCGCGACGACGGATACGAAGATTGGCTCGCCTCTCAGTCCGACGTCGACCCGATGATCGAGGTCGGACCGGAAGACTGGTACGTCATCCGGCACTCTTCCGGGACGAGTGGGCGTCCGAAGGGGGTTGGCTATACACAGGATGGCTGGGTCGCGAACTCGCGAAACTGGTTCATTCGGTTGCCGACCCTGACCCAGGACAGCGTCCTCGCCCACGCCGCACCGATCAGCCACGCCGCCGGCTACATGTTCATCCCGGTATGGGTCGCGGGCGGTACCAATCTTCTGCTCCGCAGCTTCGATGCGCGTGCGACGCTCGATCTGATCGGGGAGTACGACGTCACCCATATGTTCCTCGCCCCGTCGATGGTTGCCGCGATGGCAGCGGACGATTCCTCACGAAGCCGGGAATACCCGAAGCTGTCCTGTATCCTGACAGGAGGCGGCCCGATAACGGACGCGACGATCAACGTTGCCCGCGAGGTATTCGGTGACGTGCTGCATCAAGTATACGGCATGACCGAAGCCACGCCGATCACAATCATGACTCCGGAAGACTGGTACTCGACGCCCGAGGGCTCGACACCGATGCGCTCGGCCGGGAAGGTCCTTCCCTATGCCCGCGTCGAGATCCGGGACGTCGACAGTCGCGCAGTGATGCCAATCGGCGAGGCCGGAGAGATCTGGTGCCGATGCGAATCCCAGATGACGGGATATTGGAACGACCCGGAGCAGAGCCGCGACAAGATCGCAGAAGGATGGGTGCGATCAGGAGATATCGGGCGGCTCGATGAGAACGGCTATCTCTATGTACTGGACCGCATGGACGACATGATCGTCTCGGGCGGATTCAACATCTGGCCCGCGGAACTGGAAACGATCATCGCCGACCATCCGGCGGTCCGCGAAGTGGCCGTCATCGGCGTGCCCCATGAGAAGTGGGGCGAGAGCCCCCTCGCGGTTTGCGTCGTCGAGGATCCAAGCGCGGTGGACGGGCAGGAGATCATCGACCTCGTCGCCAAGCGGATGGGATCGTATCTCAAACCGACTCGTGTCGAGTTCGTCCGCGATCCTCTGCCGAAGACCCTGGTCGGCAAGCTGAGCCGCAAGACGCTACGAGATCCCCATTGGGAAAACCGACAGCGGGGCGTCTGAGCCACAGTCGCGCGAGCTGATTCGGCCCGGCCCGCGCAATCCCGAACGGTGTCTGATCGGCGCCCATAGGCCGACAATTGGGAGGACTATGACATGAACAAACTGTTGGCCACGGTGGTCGCTATCTGCGCATTGCCCTCGATTGCGTTGTCGCAGGACAGCACATTCAAGGTCGGCGTGCTGACCGATCTCTCGGGACCGATATCGAATTTCTCGGGGCCTGGCTCGGTTGCGGCCGCCCAGCTCGCCGTGGAGGATTTCGGACCAACCGTCCTAGGTCGGACGATCGAGGTCATCAGCGCGGACCATCAGATCAAGCCCGATATCGCGGCAGGCATTGCGCGCAAATGGTACGAGGATGATGGTGTCGAGGTGATCCTAGACGTGGCCGCTTCGTCGGCCGCGCTGGCGGTCATGGAGATTTCCCGGGACCTGCGGAAGCCCGTCTTGTTGGCGACAGCAGCGAGCTCTTCCATCAATGGGGTCAACTGCTCTCCCTACGCAGCACAATGGGCTTTCGACACATACGCGCTGTCGAATGGCGTTGCACAAGCCCTCGTCGCCGAAGGTGCGAAGACCTGGTTCTTCATCACGAGCGACTATGTATTCGGTCACGATCTGGAGCGGGACCTGACGTCCTTCATCGAGAAGGCCGGCGGTTCGGTCGTCGGCAACGCTGTCCATCCCGTTGGAAACACGGATTTCGCCTCGCTCCTGTTGAGCGGCCAGGCAAGCGGAGCGGACGTGATCGTTATGGCCAACTCCGGCGAGGATCTGACGAACGCGATCAAGCAGTCGCAGGAGTTTGGGATCGCCTCACAGGGTCAGCGCATCGCTGTGCCGCTGATCAGCGTGCCACAGCTGCGTGCACTTGGGCCCGATACAATCCAGGGCGTCGTGGCCACGAACGGTTTCGTTTGGAACATGGACGACGAGACCCGTTCTTTCTCAGACAGGTTCGAGGCCATCACCGGAACCCGGCCGGCCGATACTCAAGCTGCAAACTACTCGGCTCTTCTCCACTACCTTCGTGCGGTAGAGAAGGTTGGCTCGACCGATGCGGATGCAGTCATGGCGGCAATGCGAGAGATGCCGATCCAGGACGCCTTCTCTCGGAATGGCACGCTTCTCTCCAATGGCTCCATGGTCCACGACATCTACCTCGTAGAGGCGAAATCGCCGGACGAGATGGGCGACGACTGGGACCTTGTGGAGGTCGTGCGCACCATTCCCGGAGCCGAGGCGTTTCGTCCGATCTCCGAGAGCGAGTGTTCTCTGGTCAACTAATGGCTCTTAGTGCCCCCGTTTCTGGGGGCACATCTACTCGTGACGGACGACCATGCCACTTCATGCCT
>JAKSDN010000304.1 GCA_022360075.1 Kiloniellales bacterium
GGGAAGAGCTTCTTCTCGACGAAGTAGTCGTCCTCCAGTGCGATGCGCTCCAGCTCCAAGGCCAGCGCCAGCAGCGGCTCGTCGCGAATGCCCAGCTCGTCGAGCACCTCGTGGCAGGAGGTGCGCATCACCTTGGCGCGCGGATCGTAGTTCTTGTAGACCCGGTGGCCGAAGCCCATCAGGCGGAAGGGGTCGTTCTTGTCCTTCGCCCGCTCGATGAACTCGGGGATGCGATCCTTGCTGCCGATCTCCTGCAGCATCACCAGCACCGCCTCGTTGGCGCCGCCGTGTGCCGGGCCCCAGAGCGAGGCGCAGCCCGCCGCGATGCAGGCGAAGGGATTGGCGCCGCTGGAACCGGAGATCCGTACGGTCGAGGTCGAGGCATTCTGCTCGTGGTCGGCGTGCAGGATGAAGATCCGGTCCATCGCCCGCGCCAGCACCGGGTTGACCTCGTAGTCCTCGCAAGGAACGGCGAAGGTCATGTGCAGGAAGTTCTCGGCGTAGCTCAGGTTGTTGCGCGGGTAGATGAAGGGCTGGCCTTGCGAGTACTTGTAGGCCATGGCCGCGATGGTCGGCATCTTGGCGATCAGCCGGTGCTGGGCCACCATGCGCTGGTGCGGATCATTGATGTCCGTCGAGTCATGGTAGAAGGCCGACATCGCCCCGACCACGCCGACCATGATCGCCATCGGGTGCGAGTCGCGGCGGAACCCACGGTAGAAGTTGAGCATCTGCTCGTGCAGCATCGTGTGGTAGGTGATCGAGGTCTCGAAGCCCTGCTTTTTGGCCTTGTTCGGCAGCTCGCCGTGCAACAGGAGGTAGCAGACGTCCATGAAGTCGCTGTGCTCGGCCAGGTCCTCGATCCGGTAGCCCCGGTGCATCAGGATCCCTTCGTCGCCGTCGATGAAGGTGATTTTGGACTCGCAGCTTCCCGTCGAGGTGAAACCGGGGTCGTAGGTGAACATCCCGGTATCGCCGTAGAAGCGCCTGACGTCGACCACGCTGGGGCCCTCGGTGCCCTCCATGATCGGCAGCTCCCAACTCTGGCCCGTCCCGTTATGGGTGATCGTGACCGTGTTGGGGTTGGCTGCCGCGCGTGACGCGCTGGCCGCTGAGCTTGACTGAGTCATGCGCGGTATCCCTGGTTGGACCGTGAGAGGATGATGCCTCTAGCTGCGGTGCAGCATAGAGATTCCGGGCCTGACGATCAATGCGACCCGCCCCGGAGCGCTGGCGAGGCCGCTTCAGCCGGCCCCGTCTCGAATACGCCCTAAGGTTTCCTCTCTGCCGAGGATCGTCATGACCTCGAATATACCAGGAGAAGCATTGGAGCCGGTTAACAAGGCACGTAGGGGCTGTGCAATTTGCCCGAGCTTCACCTGCTCGTCCTCGGCGAAGCTCCGCGCCGTCGTCTCCACCGTCTCCTCGGTCCAATCCTGGAGGCCTTCGAAGCGGGGCAGCAGTCGGTCCACCCGCTCGAGCGCATCGGCGGTCAGCAGTTTCGCTGCCTTTTCGTTCTTCTTGAGCGGCCGGGCGGCGACAAGAAATTCAGCATTATCAGATAACTCGAGAATATTCTTGGCACGGGGCTTCAAAAGCGGCATGGCCTCTGTCAGGCGCTTCAGCCCGACGGCGTCGAGGTCGTGGCCGACCTGGGCCTCGAGGCGCGGCCGGACGAGTTCGACCAGGTCGCCGTCATCGGCCTCGCGGATGTAGTGGCCGTTGAGGCTCTCCAGCTTTTCGAAGTCGAACCGCGCCGCGCCGCGCCCGACCGCATCGAGGTCGAACCAAGCGACGGCCTGGCTCGTCGAGATGATCTCGTCGTCGCCGTGCGACCAGCCCAAACGTAGGAGATAATTCCTCAAAGCCTCCGGTAGATAGCCCATGTCCCGATAGGCCTCGACCCCCAGCGCGCCGTGGCGCTTGGAGAGCTTGGCGCCGTCGGGCCCGTGGATCAGCGGGATGTGCGCGAAGGCCGGGGCCTCCCAGCCGAGCGCCCGATAGAGCTGGTACTGGCGGAAGGCGTTGGTCAGGTGGTCGTCGCCCCGGATGATATGGGTGATGCCCATGTCGTGGTCGTCGACCACGACCGAGAGCATGTAGGTGGGCGTGCCGTCGGCGCGCAGCAGCA
>JAKSDN010001103.1 GCA_022360075.1 Kiloniellales bacterium
TCGGCCGATTTCAGAGTGATTTCGCCCCGGCTTTCCGGCCGCATCTGATAGATGTTCGCGAAGAACCCGTGTCCTCGATCGCCGGTCTTGGTGGCAAAGGGCAAGCGTACCGTCGCCGTCGAGCGGCCTGGCAGGAAATGCGCCTGCAAGTCCGGCATTTCTGGGTCGAGGCCGGATTTCAGAAAAGCACCGGCCTCCAGCGGGAAGCGCGCCGCAGGGCCCGTACCGGTCGCGATTGCCCGAATGAGCGCGGCGGCCGCCCGGTCGAACCGCAACAGCCTGTGCAAGGTCACGGGCTTCGTACAATCATATTCCACGCGAACCAGAACATGGTCTTGCAGGTTTTTTCCGACCCCCGGCAGATCCGCTACGACCTCGATGCCGAGCCGGCTCAATGCATCTGCGGGCCCGATGCCGGACAGCATGAGAAGCTGCGGTGTGTTCACCGTTCCGCCGCACAGGACGACTTCCCGGTTCGCTCTGCAAACAAGCCGACTTCCGCCTTTGACGACTTCGACGCCGACCGCCCGCCCCTTCTCCACCAGCACGCGCGTTGTCAGCGCCCCGGTCAGGACCGTGAGGTTGTCTCGCACCATTTCGGGCACGAGATAGGCGCGCGCCGCGCTGACGCGCCGGCCGTTCGAGATCGTGAAGTCGTAGCGGCCGACACCGTCAGGCTCCGGACCATTGAAGTCACTCGACAGAGGATAGCCGGCTTCCTGTCCGGCCTTGAGAAACGCCTCGGAGAGCGGATTGATCTCCGTGAGTGTCGAAAGCGGCTGCGACCCGCTTCCCCCATGGACATCGCTTTCTCCGCCCCAATGGCGTTCGATTCGGCGATAGGCGGCCAGCACCTTGTCCCACGACCATTCGTTGAGCCCCCGTTGGGCCCAGCCGTGATAGTCGGTCGGCAGCCCGCGGGTCCAAACCATGCCGTTGATCGAGGAGGAGCCGCCCAACACCTTACCACGCGGCCAGAACAATCGCCGACCGTCGAGCCCTGGCTCGGGCTCCGTATGGTAGTACCAGTTGGCGTAGCGCCCGCGCAGAAGAATCCCGGTCATCATCGGCACGTGAAACAGCGGGTTCCGGTCCGAGCCACCGGCTTCGATCACGAGGATGCGGGCATCGGTCTCACGGGCAAGACGTCCGGCGACGACCGATCCGCCGGATCCTGATCCGACAACGATGATGTCCGCGTCTCGGTCCGTTTTCATGTCGTCCATGTCGTCCTTTAACTAAATCGCCCGCGCCGCCACATGGGCATCGTACATGGCTTCGAGGAGCGTTCGCGGCGCGACCGCA
>JAKSDN010000429.1 GCA_022360075.1 Kiloniellales bacterium
CTCGGCGCTGTCGATCAAGGCGTTGAGGTCGCCCAGTATGCCGCTCAAGGCCTGCTCGGCCCGCGCATCCGGCTCTAGGGCCGCAGCCGGCTCCGACTCGCTTGGCTTGCAGGCGGCGTCCGAGAGGGCGGCAATCTCACCGTCCGCTGGCAGGTCGTCGCAGCAGCGCAGGATGGCGCCGAACAGCTCTTGTGGGTTGATCGGCTTCGAGACGTAGTCGTTCATGCCGCTCGCCAGGTAGCGTTCCCGGTCGCCCTTCATGGCATTGGCGGTGAGCGCAATGATCGGCACTTGCGAGGCCGCGCTGGGAAGGGCGCGGATCGTCCCCGTGGCGGTGGGGCCGTCCATCTCGGGCATCTGCACGTCCATGAGGACGACGTCGTACCGCTTGGCCTCGACCGCGGCGACGGCCTCGAGGCCGTTGTCGACGATGTCGAGCGCGCAGTTCAGCGGCTTGAGCAGGCTTCTCAGGACCATCTGGTTGAGATGGTTGTCTTCGGCGGCAAGGATCGAGAGCTGGCGCTCGATTTGCGGCGCCGCCGCGCATCTCGCCCCTGCCTCTTCGTCAGCCCCGATGTCCTCCGGTCTTACCGGCGGGGCGGCGATGGTGAACCAGAAGGTGCTGCCTTCGCCGGGTCGGCTGTCGACGCCGATTTCGCCGCCCATCATCTCCACGAAACGCTTCGAGATCGCCAGGCCGAGGCCGGTGCCGCCGAACCTGCGGGTGGTCGAGGAATCGGCCTGCTGGAAAGGATTGAACAGCCGCTGTGTCTGCTCCTCGGTGATGCCGACGCCGCTGTCGGTCACCCGGAACAGCAGCCGCGAAGGATCGTCCTCCGGGCGGCTGACGACCACCGTGACCCCGCCTTTCTCCGTGAACTTGATGGCATTGCCGATGAGGTTGAACAGGACCTGGCGCACGCGCGTCTTGTCGGCCCGAATGCCGTCGCCCTCGAGGCGATTGTCGATGGTGAAGGTGAGGTGCTTGCCCTCGGCGCGCGACTTCCAAAGGGCTTCGCTCGAAGCCAGGAGACCGGTGACGGAGAAGTTCAGCGGCTCGAGCACGAGCTTGCCGGATTCGATCTTGGAGAGATCGAGGATGTCGTTCAGCAGCTCGAGCAGGCTCTCTCCGGAGTCCTTGACCACCTGGAGCTGGTCTCTCTGCTCCTTGTTGAGCCAGCCGCCCAGCAGCGCGCTGGTCATGCCCAGGATCCCGTTCATGGGCGTGCGAATCTCGTGGCTCATCGTGGTCAGGAACTCGGATTTGAGCTTGTTGGCTTCGACGGCGCGTTCCGTGGCTTGCTTCAGCTCCTTCGTGCGCTCGGCCACGAGACCTTCGAGCTCGTCGTTCTTTTCGCCGCGCCGATCGACCTCGCGCGATAGCTTTACCAAAAGGAGCGAGATGACGCCCGCCATGGAAAGGCAGAGAACCAGGAAGACGTAGGCGCCGATCTTGAAGACGCGGGCCTCGATCTGGGCGACTTCGGAGATTTTGGCCGAGGCGACTTGGAGCGGGACGTGGATGCTCGCGCTAACATCCAGGATGCTGTCCAGGCTTTCGTCGATCTCGCCGCGGACATTGCTGATGAGCTGCGCGTGGCGGCGCACGTTCGCGACGATCTGCTGGGCGTCGGGGTAGCCCAGCGAGCGAAGGTCGCGCGAGATGTCGTCGATCAGGCGGTCCGTTTCCGTGAACTGGACCTCGGGACTGCCCTGCAGAATGAGCTGGTTCTGGAGCTTGACGATGTCCGTCAAGAGCCGCCGATTGCGCGAGACCCTCCGGTCGTCGATCAAGGACTCGACGACGTTGCGAAGGTAACGCCGGCTGTTCCGCTCGATCGAGAGCTGCGTCTTGAAGGTCTCGATGTTGCCGGCCTTGCGGTCGTGCGCCGCTTCGACCTCCGGCCAGACGCTCGAGAGCTCGTTTTCTTCGACACTGTTTAGAATTCCCAGAATTTGGGACAGGTCTCGGGAGAGCTGGGTCAGACGCTGGAAGTTCCATTGCCCGCCGTAGAGCAGGTGCAGGGCTTCCTTGCCGATGTCGGCCTCGAGCATCTCGGTTTGCCCGATGACGCGCTCGATTGCCGTGCGGTTCGCGCCCGCCTTCTCCGACACGCTCTGAAGCCACCATGCACCGAACAGGAGGACGGCGATGACGACCGGAACGAGGCCGATCGCGCGCACGCTCGTCATTGGTCGGCCTCGTCGAGCGCGTGCGTGCCGTCGGCCAGCGACGGGCTGGTCAGGGACTGGAGGAAGGCCAGGAGCGCGGCCTCCTCGTCGCCGGTCATGTCGTGCCCGAGCTGGTGACGGCCCATGATGCGGATCGCTTCCTCGATCGTCGCGACGCTGCCGTCGTGCAGGTAGGGCGCGGTTTCGGTGACGTTGCGCAGGCTGGGCACCTTGAAGATCGCGTCCGCCCCCTCACCGTGAAGAAAGGCCTCGTAGATCCCGATCCGCTGGAACAAATTGCCGCCGACCAGCGGGCCCTGATGGCAGGAGGCGCAGCCCAGGTCCATGAAGAGGCCAAGGCCCTGCATCGCCCGTTCGGAAAGCGCCGCGTCGTCGCCGGCCAGATAGCGGTCGAAGGGCGTATCGTCGGTGACCAGGGAGAGCTCGAAGGCGACGATGGCTTCCTTGACGCGGCCCTCCGTGGGCCGGCCGTCGAAGACCTCCTTGAAACGGGCGGCGTAGGTCGGATCGTCCCTGAGGGTCGCGACGATCTGTTCCCAGTCGGTCGCCATCTCGTCCGGGTGGTGCACGGGCCCGTCGATCTGTTCGGTGAGCGAGGCGGCCCGGCCGTCCCAGAAGTAAGCGACGTGGCCGGCGAGGTTGTAGATGGTGGGGCTGTTGCGGGCCGTGGGCTGGCCCGAGGCGCCGAGCGAGCGCGCGCGGTTGTCGTCGCCGCCCTCGGCCAGAATGTGGCAGCTCGCGCAGCTCACCGCGCCCGTCGCGGAGAGCCGTGGCTCGTGGAAGAGTTCGTGCCCCAGGGCGACCATCGCCGGATCCAGGCTCTCGTCGCGCTGCGGCGAGCCGAAGATCTGCGCGACGATCTGCCGGTCGTAGCCGACCGCGCCCCCGATTCCCGCCGCCGGCTGGAGCGTGCGCTCCAGCTCCGGAGCGCTACGGCTCGCCAGCGCGGGCCCGTCGCCGTCCATCGGGGGTGACGCCGAATGATCCATGCCATAAAGGGCGAGCGCGACGCCGGCCGGGAGCAGCAGGACCAGCGCGCCGACCTGGCCCATGCGCTTCAGGGCGCTCGTTGCGGCACGCAGCTTGGCGACCAGGGATGCCATCATCGGATCTCACTCCACCGGGTTCCCGTCCCGCCCGATGCCCGTCCTGCCGCAGTCGATGGCTTGCTCGTGCTGACGGGCGCCGGCGGCCCTCTTGCCGCCGTGCGAAAG
>JAKSDN010000497.1 GCA_022360075.1 Kiloniellales bacterium
CCCTGCCTTATGTCGGAGCTCGGCGGTGGCGGCCGCATCTCTCGAGCAGCACTGAAGCTCGGCGTTGACGGGATCGAGAGAGCGCTCGCTCACCTTTCTATCATTGAGAATAGTAAGTACAAGAACACAGTGCCAACAACACAGTTCATGCGCCTCGATAAGCCTCAGTACTACTGTTACGCAGAGAATACTGGTGTTTTTGAACCCCTGTTCGACCTTGGGGACAGGGTCGTCAAAGGCCAAGAGGCAGGGCGAATTCACTACCCGGAAAAGCCATGGAAGACTTCAAAAACCATCAACTTTGACGAAGACGGAATCGCGGTCTGCAAACGTGCTCTCGGTCGGATCATGCCGGGCGACTGCCTCTACCATCTCGCAGGATACATCGAGTCAGAACGCGAGCTTCTGGGTCTGTGGTAGGGATACAGGTGTCCCGACTATGGAACGAAATCGACGCTGGCCTGAGTCCGCTCTAGGTACATGACCCGCCGGCTGCCTCCGTTGAACCCGCTTCGCGCCTTCGAGGCCGCAGCCCGACACCTGAGCTTCACCCTTGCGGCGGACGAGCTCAACGTCACCCAGAGCGCCATTAGCCGACAGGTAAAGACACTGGAAGCATATCTTCAGGCACAGCTATTCCAGCGGAGCAGTCGCGCGCTTGTCCTTACGGAAGCGGGAAAGAGATACCTCCCCTCGGTTCACCAGGCCCTAGACATCATCGACCATGCGACGGCGCAGCTATTCGGCGAGAACACCCGGGATAGGCTGTTCATCAAGTCTTCGTTGCGCACCTTCTCCATGAATTGGCTTCTACCTCGCCTTTCCTCCCTTCGCGCGGAACACCCCGACTTGGAAATCGACTTCGGCACGGCCGTGTCCATCTCCGAAGAGCACTTCTGCAGAGAGTCGATCGACGTGGCACTCGGTCGCGAATACCCAAGGGTTGAAGGGCTGCGACGCGAAGAGTTCATGAAAGAAGTCCTCGTTGCCGTTTGCAGTCCCAAGCTGATGAGCGGCGACGTTCCGGTCTTGGAGTCCTCCGACATTCGACATCATACACTCCTTCATAATGGCACCCGCCCTGAGTGCTGGGCTGTTTGGCTGCACAAGGCGAGCGTTGTCGGGGTGGATACGACTTCCGGACTGGTCTTCGACAGCTTCTACCTGACGGTCAGAGCGGCCATTGCCGGGATGGGGATAGCGATTCTTCCGCTTCCCATCGCCGAGGAACCTCTTAAACGAGGCCACCTGGTTATGCCATTCGAGGTCAGGGTGACTAGCGGCGACAGCTACTCATTGCTTTATCTGGAGCACCGAAGCGTCTTGCCGAAAGTGCAGGCATTCCGTGACTGGCTCTTTCGCGAGGCTGAGAGTGTCAGTGGTGACCTTTGAATTCGCGTGCGCGACCCGGATCGAACGACAGCATGCACAGAGGATGGTCACGGCTTCGAAATTGTCATGAGCCGGATGACAAATGGTCGCTTGTCACGGCGCCGCCCATCCCCGAGTTTTCACCCTCATCATTGACCGCCTGCCCAAAGCGTTGAAGCCCTCTGTTGCCGAGCGAGAAGTAGCGAGCAGCCAGCCCAAAAAAAGCCGAACAGGCACAGCGAAGAAGCTCATGACGAAGTACTCGATCTTCAGTGTCGTACGCCATGCTTTGTCTCAGCACGAAGGCTGGCCCCTCGCATGGCGCGACCCTGAACCCGGACGTTGCTACGAAGTCGCCATCATTGGCGGTGGAGGCCATGGTCTGGCATCCGCTTACTATCTTGCCAAAGAGCACGGCATTTCGAGCATCGCCGTTCTAGAGAAGGGATGGATTGGTAGCGGCAATGCGGGGCGCAATACCACGATCATCCGCTCCAACTACCTGAACGTTCCCAACGCCCGCTTCTACGACTTTTCAATCAGTCTTTGGGAGACCCTGAGCCAAGATCTGAATTTTAATGTCATGTTCAGCCAGCGGGGGGCACTGTTCCTTGCGCACTCCGAGGGGCAGATGGAAAGCCATGCGCGGCTGGGCAACAGCATGCGGCTCAACGGCATCGATGCGGAGCTGATAGATCGCAAAGCCGTGCGACGCCTGGCGCCCTACATCGATTTTTCGGATAAGGCTCGTTTTCCCGTGGTTGGCGCGCTGCTGCAACGGCGGGCCGGCAACGCGCGGCACGATGCGGTTGTTTGGGGCTATGCACGGGCGGCGGATAGCTGTGGCGTCGACATCATTCAGAACTGCGAGGTTACAGGTATCCGGGTCGAAGGTGGCCGTGTATTGGGAGTAGAGACCAGCCGAGGCTTCATAGGCGCCAAGAAGGTCGCTCTCGCCGTCGCCGGTCATACGTCCCACCTGGCCACTATGGCCGGACTCCGCTTGCCGATCGAGAGTCATCTGCTCCAGGCCATGGTAACCGAACCGGTCAAGCCCTTCATAAACCACGTAATCAGCTATGGCGCCGGGCACTTCCACGTAAATCAGACGGACAAGGGAGGGCTCGTCATGGGTGGTGACCTCGACGGCTACAACAGCTATTCACAGAGAGGCAACCTTCCGATCATCGAGCGCGTTGCACGAACCGCCTGCTCGCTCATACCCGCGCTTGGACGCCTCCGCATTCTACGCCACTGGGCCGGCATCATGGACATGACCATGGATGGCAGCCCCATCATATGCCAATCACCGATTGA
>JAKSDN010001381.1 GCA_022360075.1 Kiloniellales bacterium
GCACGGGCCGAGCGCGATCGGCTTCGTCGCCTGGCTGCATTCGCACCTGCGCACGATGGGCAAGACCGGGGCCATCGTCATCTGCGGCAAGGACGTGCGCGACTCGGCAGAGCTCTTCTCGGTCTGCCAAGGGGTGATGGACTATTGGGCCTGCCCCGTCGGGCCGACCGGAGAGCGTTTCCTCAAGGTCATCCGGACTTTGATCGAGCGCGGGCGGTCGCTCTAAGAGCCGGGCCGGAAATGACTCTCTTCAAAACAAGAGCTCGGACAGAAGCACATCTCATTCGTCATTGCCGGACTTGATCCGGCAATCCAGGCATCGCTTGACCCAGGCGACACTCTGGATCACCGGGTCGAGCCCGGTGATGACAAATCAAGAGTAGCAACTCTTTGAGCTCACAAAGTTCTTTTTCGAGTCAGACTTTAAGACGCCGCGGCCGCATCCGCCACGCGCGGGATCGCCGCCAGGAGCCTGCGCGTGTAGGGCTGGGTCGGCGCGTCGAAGATTTGCGCCACCTCGCCCTGCTCGACCAGCTTGCCGTGCTGCATCACGGCGATGCGCTGGCAGAGGTGGCGCACGACCGCGAGATCGTGGGAGATGAACAGCAGGGTCAGCCCGCGGCTGTCGCGCAGGCGCATCAGCAAGTTGAGGATCTGGGCCTGAACCGTCACGTCCAGAGCCGAGGTCGGCTCGTCGGCCAGGATCAGCTCCGGTTCGAGGGCGAGCGCGCGGGCGATGCCGACGCGCTGGCATTGGCCGCCGGAGAGCTGGTGCGGCCGGCGGTTCGCCAGCGCCGCGTCGAGGCCGACCTCGCGCATCAGCGCGGCGACGCGCGCGGCGATCTCCGAGGGTGGGCAGATCGCGTGCACGCGCAGCGGCTCGGCCAGGGTCTCGGTGACGGTCATGCGCGGGTTGAGCGACGAGAGGGGGTCCTGAAAGATCATCTGGACCCGGCGCTGCCAGGCCTCCAGCGCGCCGCCGCGAGAACTATCCTGCACCTGGCCGTCGAGGCGGATGACGCCGCCGTCGGGCGTCACCAGACGCACGACGGCGCGGGCCAGCGTGCTCTTGCCGGAGCCGCTCTCGCCGACCAGGCCCAGGGCCTCGCCGCGGTGCACGGTGAGGCTCACCCCGTCCACGGCCTGCAGGCGGCGGGCCGGCCGGCGCAAGACCATGTCGAGCAGGCTGCGCCGCCGCCGGAAGCTGACCCTAAGGTCGGCTATCTCGAGCAGCGGCGCACCGTCCGTCTGGGGCGTGGCGCGCGGCGCCGTTTCGATCGCGTTGTCGATCGGGAAGTAGGTGCCGGGCTCGTTCATCTCCGGCTGCGAGCGCATCAGCTTGGTGGTGTAGGGATGGTCGGGCGTGGTGACCAGCTTGCCGATCGTGGCGGTCTCGACGATCCGGCCGCGCTCCATCACCACCACCCGGTCGCAGAAGGTGGAGACCAGGCCCAGGTCATGGCTGATGAAGAGGATCGAGAGATCGTGCTGTTTGCGCAGGCTTTGCAGCAGCTCGACGATCTGGGCCTGGATGGTCACGTCGAGCGCCGTGGTCGGCTCGTCGGCGATCAGCAGGGCCGGCTCGCAGGAGAGCGCGGCGGCGATCATGGCGCGCTGGCGCATGCCGCCCGAGAGCTCGTGCGGATAGGCGTCGACCGCGTGCTCGGGGTCGCGAAAGCCGACCTCGGCGAGCAGCTCGATCGAGCGCTTGCGCGCCGCGCGCTCGCCCAGGCCCTGATGCAGGACCAGACCCTCGGCGATCTGCGCGCCGATGCGCATCACGGGGTCGAGGTGGCTGCTCGGGTTCTGGAAGATCATGGCCACGCGCTCGCCGCGCAGCCGGCCGAGCTCCGCGGCCGACAGGCTCACCACGTCGCGGCCCTCCAGCTCGATCCGACCCTCGGCGATCCGGCAGTTGCGCTCGGGCAGCAAGCGGATCAGGGCACGCGAGGTCACGGTCTTGCCGGAGCCGCTTTCGCCCACCATGCCGAGGACCTCGCCCCGGGCGAGGTCGAAGGAGACGCCGTCGACGACGCGCTGCCAGCCCTCGGCCTGGCTGAACTCGATCGAGAGCCCGCGCACGGCGAGCAGCGGCGTAGCGCTCACGTCTTGGTGCCCAGAAGCTCGGCGAGGCCGTCGGCGATCAGCGAGAAGCCGAGC
>JAKSDN010001029.1 GCA_022360075.1 Kiloniellales bacterium
CAGTCCGCCTCGGTCAGGCGCGGGCCGGCCAAATAGCGTTGGCCGGAGAGGCGGGCGTCGAGCTTGTCGAGGGTGCCGAACAGCGCCGCGAAGGCCTCTTCGTAGGCCGGCTGACTGGTCGCGAAGCCGGCCTTGTAGACGCCGTTGTTCACGTGCTCGTAGACCTCGGCGTTGATCTCGTCGATCGCCGGCCGCAGATCCGCCGGATAGAAGTCGAGCGCGGCGTCGTCCCATTCGTCGAAGGCGCCGTTCAGCATGCGGATGATCTCCGCCGACTCGTTGTTGACGATGGTCTGGCGCTGCTTGTCCCAGAGGACCGGGACCGTGACGCGGCCGCTGTAGCCCGGCTCGGCGCGGGTGTAGACCTCGTGGAGATAGCGCGCGCCGTTGAGCCGGTCTCCGGTCGCGCCGGGGCCTTCGCGGAACTCCCAGCCGTTCTCGGCCATGTGCCAGTGCACGACCGAAACGTCGATGACGGACTCGAGACCCTTCAGCTTGCGGAAGATCAAGGTACGGTGGGCCCAGGGGCAGGCCAGCGAGACATAGAGGTGATAGCGGCCGGGCTCGGCTTGGAAACCGCCCTCGCCGGACGGCCCTGGGCTGCCGTCCGGCGTCACCCAGTTGCGAAAGCGGCTGTCCTGCCGCTTGAAACGCCCGCCGCTGGCCTTGGTGTCGTACCACTGGTCACGCCAGACCCCGTCGATCAGCAAGCCCATGTCAAACGTTCCTGATTTATGCTCCGTCGCGTCTTCCGATACGTGTCGCCTAAGACGTTCGGTTCTGAAGGCGAGCGCCTTGGATGGCCAGCCTGCGTCCTTCGAGACACCCACTTCGCCGGCTCCTCAGGATGAGGGCATTTCATTGTGCCACCAAGATTCTACCGCATCCTGAGGAGCGCTCGTCAGAGCGCGTCTCGAAGGACGCAAAGCGGCTATGCAGCACACTTCGGACCCAATTGAGCCATTTGACGAGTCCCTCACGGCAGGTCGGCGAGCAGGATTTCGCTATCCGCCTCCGCCGTGATCGATAGCGTCGTCTCGTCGGTCGCGACCACGCCGTCGCGTGCCTGCGCCGAGACCTCGTTGACACGGTAGCGCCCCGCCGCGGCGACCAAATAGGCCTGGCGGCCCGGCTCCAGGCTGTGGGTCAGGCTTTGCCCGGCGTTCAGGGTCGCGCCGAAGATCGCGGCGTCCTGGTGGATCGGCAGGGCATCCTCGTGCCCGGCTCGGCCCGAGGCCAGGGGCACCAGCTCGCCTGCACGATCGGCTTTTGGAAATCGGCGCTGGTCCCAGCGCGGCGCCAGGTTTCTCTCGCTCGGCAGGATCCAGATCTGGAAGATCCGCGTCGGGTCGGACTCCAGATTGTACTCGGCGTGCAGGATGCCCTTGCCGGCGGACATCACCTGCACGTCGCCGGCCTCGGTGCGACCCTTGTTGCGCAGATGGTCCTCGTGGCTGATCGCCCCCTCGCGCACGTAGGTGACGATCTCCATGTCGCGATGGCCGTGCAGGTCGAAGCCGCGCCCGGGCGCTACCGTGTCGTCGTTCCAGACCAGGAGCGGGCCGATGCCTTGGCGCTTGTGATCCCGGTAGTCGGCGAAGCTGAAGTGATAGCGCGCCGAAAGCCAGTCGTTGTCGAAGCGGCCGAGGCTGCCGAAGGGGCGCAGCTCGATCATGGCTCAGGCTCCGTTTTAGGCCGCGCGCGCGAGTTTGGCGGCGATCCCGGCGACATGCTCGCCCTGGAAGCGGGCGATGGCGAGCTCGTTCTCGCTCGGCTGCCGGCTGTTGTCGCCGCCGGCAAGCGTGCTGGCGCCGTAGGGCGTGCCGCCGGTGATCTCGTCCATGTTCGTCAGGCCCTGGCAGGAATAGGGCACGCCGACGATCACCATGCCCTGGTGCAGCAGCGTCGTGTGAAACGAGGTGATCGTGGTCTCTTGACCGCCGTGCTGCGTGCCGGTGGAGACGAACACGCTGCCGACCTTGCCGATCAGCGCGCCCTTCATCCAAAGGCCGCCGGTCTGGTCGAGGAAGTTGCGCATCTGCGAGGCCATGTTGCCGAAGCGCGTGGGCGTGCCGAACAGGATGGCGTCATAGTCGCCCAGCTCGGCGGGCTCGGCAATCGGGGCGGCCTGATCGAGCTTCATGCCGGACTTGCGTGCGACCTCTTCGGGCACCAGTTCCGGCACGCGCTTGACCGCCACCTCGGCGCCCGCCACGCCGCGTGCGCCCTCGGCCACGGCTTCGGCCAGGCGTTCGACATGGCCGAAGCCGCTGTAGTAGAGCACGAGAACCTTCGGCATGATCTAACTCCTCCATGTCTGCGGCGGGCCCGTGTCACTGGAGATCGATCGCATTGCGGCCGCCGTCGAGAAGGAAATAGAGAGTTTCTTACAGATCACAATGTGGTACGATTGAACAATATTGTTTCTGATAGATGACAATGATCATGTCCGATCTCGCCGCCATGGCAGTCTTCGCAAGGGTCGTCGAGGAGGAGAGCTTCTCGGCGGCGGCGCGCCTCCTGGGTCTTTCGAAGTCGGCGGTGTCAAAGCAGGTCGCCCGGCTGGAGGACCGGCTCGGCGTGCGCCTGCTGCACCGGACCACCCGGCGCCTGTCGCTGACAGAGGAGGGCGCGACCTTCTTTCGCGGCTGCCAGCGCGCGCTCGCCGAGGCCGAGGCGGCCGAGAGCGCGGTTACGCATCTGGCCGCGGCGCCGCGCGGCACGCTGAAGGTGAACGCGCCCATGTCCTTCGGCGTCGCCCATCTCAGTCCGCTGATCCCGGCCTTCATGGCGCGCTTCCCCGACCTCAAGGTCGAGCTGGAGCTGAACGACCGCCTGGTCGATCTGGTCGAGGAAGGCTTCGACGTCGGTGTGCGCATCACCCGCTTGCAGGACTCGAGCCTGATCGCCCGTCGCCTGGCACCGAGCCGCAACGTCATCTGTGCCGCGCCCGACTATCTGCGCGCGCGCGGCAGCCCGGAGGCGCCGGAGGCGCTCGCCGGCCACGACTGCCTGCTCTACAGCTACACGACGGAAGGCCGGGTCTGGCGCCTGCGCAGCGCGGCCGGGCGACGCCAGGTCACGGTGCGCGGCCGGCTCCTCGCGAACAATGGCGAGGCGCTGCGCGACGCGGCCCTGCAGGGTCTCGGCGTTGCCCGCCTGCCCACCTTCATCGTTGGCGACGCCCTGCGCCAAGGCCACCTGCTGCGCCTCCTGACCGATTGGAGCGACGAGCGCGAGTCGGGGGTCTATGCGGTCTATCCGGCGAGCCGTAACCTGGCGCCCAAGGTCCGGGTCTTCGTCGACTTCCTGGTCGAGCGCTTCGGCGACCCGCCCTACTGGGAGCAAGGCATATAGTGTTCCAACGCTGTTGCGTGCGTAAGACGGCTGTGTTAGATCGCAAACGACGATCGGGATTCGGATAGGGCCATGCGGCGGTTCGAAGGACAGCGACGACGACGAAGCCAGCGCGCGCACCGCGCGCCGGCCCATGGTCTTCGCGTCTGACCGCCAACGCACCGCTGCCCCGCCGCCCACTTTGGCGGCGCCAAGATCGGTTCAACGGACAAACAGAGTCAGCGCTAGACCGGGGCCTAGCGGCCGGGAACCCGGCCTCTGTCCCACCGCGACGACGGGCCGCAGGAAGCGGCGCATTGGACCGAGACATGACCAGCTTTGAGATCCACCCCGAGCGGCCCGAGCACGCCGCCCTGATCGACCCCCTTCTCGACCGGACTTTCGGCACGGACCGGCTGAGCAAGACCGTCTACCGCCTGCGCGCCGGGCAGACACCCCTGCCGGGCCTCGCCTTCGCGGCGGTGGGACCGGCCGGCACTCTGCTGGCCTCCTTGCGCTTTTGGGCGGTGCGCATCGAGGCGACGCCGGCCATCCTGTTCGGCCCGCTCGCCGTCGAGCCCCAGCTCCAAGGCCGCGGCATCGGCCGCGCCCTCGTGGCCCACGGCCTGGCCGAGGCCGCGCGCTTGGAGCACAGCCTCTGCGTGATCGTCGGCGACCCGCCCTACTACCGCCCCTTCGGCTTCGTCAACGCGCCCGAGCGCGGCCTGGCCCTGCCGGGCCCGGTCGACCCGGCGCGCTTCCTGGTGCTGGAGCTGGCGCCTGGGGCGTTGGAGGGCGTGAGTGGGATGGTCGGCCGGACCAGCGAGGCCGACGCCGAGCCCCGGAGGTGCCTTCGCGGCCGGAGCGCCGCCTGAGCTGGGGTGAAGGCCGCGTTGAGCGAACTGGTGCGACCGCGACCATCGGGCGATCCTCACCCCTCGACAGGTTCAGGATGAGGAGGTTAGGGCGGATCGCCCACTAAACCAGAGCCACCTTCGATGCCCCTCATGCTGAGCCTGTCGAAGCGTGAGGATCGCTCTGCCCTCGCGGCTCGCGAAAAGCCGGCTACCGCCCCTCGCGGTACCAAGCCATCACCGCGGCACCGAGCGCCAACAGCAGGACCAGCAGCGCCGGCAGGAAGGGCGTCTGGGCGACGCCGGTGACGACGAAGCCGTCGCGGGCGAGGACGCCGAGCCAGCCGGGGCCGTGGCGGTCGCGGCCTTCCTTGACCTTGCGGAGGAGCGGCAGGTCGTCGGTGGCGATGCGGCGCACCGCGCCGCCGCTCTGCTCGACAAGGGGGGCCAGGCGCTCGTCGGTGGCGCGCACGTCCTCCAGCTCCAGCGGGTTCGGCGGGCCGGCGGCGGCGAGCGCGACTTTCTCGCCGTCTGAGATGCGGTAGAGGCCGGCCTCCTCCAACACCATGGAGGCGGTGGCGCGGCCGGCCTGGCCGGGGGTCAGGCTCAGCGTCTCGACCTCGCCCGAGGGCAGGGTCACCTCGATCTCCGGCAACGCCTCGCTGAGCGAGCGGCGCTGGATCTCGAGGCGGCCGGCGTTGACCAGGGCGCGCAGATCCTCCTCCTCGAGGTCGGGCTCCTTCATCAGCCAGTGCGAGATGCGGCGCAGCAGCTCGGCCTGCGGTCCGCCGCCCTCGTAGCCGCGCGCCCAGAGCCACATGTGGTCGCTCAGGAGCTGCGCGATCCGGCCCTCGCCGACCCGGTTCAGGATGAGCAGCGGGCGTTCCTCGAGGCCGTGCATCAGCACCACGCCGTCGATCGCCGCAGCGTCGATCTGGCGGAACCAGCGGCCCCAGTCGGGCTCGCGCGTGCCGTCGCCGCTGCCGCGCAGCTCGGCGGTGACCGGATGGCGCTGGCCGAGGTTGGTCAGGCCCGGGCGGAAGCCGCGCTCGAAGATCTGGCCGCTGGGCTCGCCCGGCAGCACGCGGCCGAGCGGCGTGCGGAAGAGCGACAGCGGCGTCGCAAAGGTCGGCCCGACCGCCTCCAGCAGGGCGCCGCCGTTCTCCACGTAGCGCGCGATGTTGTCGAGATAGATGCTGGGCAGCACGCCGCGCCGGCGGTAGCGGTCGAAGATGATCAGGTCGAACTCGTGCAGCTTGACCTCGAACAGCTCGCGGGTCGGAAAGGCGATCAGCGAGAGCTCGCGGATCGGCGTGCCGTCCTGCTTCTCCGGCGGCCGCAGGATCGTGAAGTGAACCAGGTCGACCGAGGGGTCGGACTTCAGGATGTTGCGCCAGGCACGCTCGCCGGCATGGGGCTCGCCCGAGACCAGGAGCACGCGCAGCCGATCGCGCACGCCGCTCACCACCACGGCCACGCGGTTGTTGGCCAGGGTCAGCTCGCGCGGGCCCGCCTCGACCTCGATCTCGATCGGCGTCGGGCCGCGGTGGTCGAGCTCGAAGGCGACCTCGTGGTCGACGCCGATCGGCACGGTGAGGCGCTCGGGCGCGCCGCCGTCGCGGCGCAGCAGGACCTCGGCGGCGCCTTCGGACTCGCCTGGCAGATCGTCGACCCGCAGGGTGAGCGAAAGCTCGCGGCCGACGATGCCGAAGCTCGGCGCCTGGGTGACCGTGATCCGCCGGTCGCCTTCGTTCTCGTCGCCGGTCAGCATCAGATGGACCGGGACCTCGAGACCGAAGGCCTCGAGGGTTTCGGGCGCGTCGTGCACCTGCCCGTCGCTCACCAGGAACACGCCCGCGACCCTTTGGCGCGGCGTCGTGGCCAGCGCCTGGCGCACGGCGGCGAAGAGGCGCGTGCCCTGCCGGTCGAGGCCGAAGGCGGCTTCGCCCGCGCGCAGCAGGCGCACCTCGGTGTTGTCGAGCCGCTCGAGCTCCTTGATCAGATGGGCGGTCGCCGCCTGGGTCTGCACGTCGCGCGGCTCGATCTGCTGGCTCGGGCTCTCGTCGACCACCACGAAGACGATGTCGCTCAGGGGATCGCGCTCCTCGCGCACCAGCGAGGGATTGGCCAGGGTGATCAGCAGCACCGCCGCCGCCGCGCTGCGCCACAGGGCGCCGCGGGCGCGCCGCCAGAGCGCGGGCGCCACCACCAGGGCCGAGAGGACCGCGAGGCCGAGCAGCAGCGGCCAGGGCAGCAGCGGCGCCCAATCGATGGTGAGGTGGCCGGTCATGGGTCCCCGTTCATTGGCCCCTTCTCATTGGCCTAGGCGCTCCAGGATGAAGGGCACGTGGACCTGGTCGGCCTTGTAGTTCCCGGTCAGGGCATACATCACCATGTTGACGCCCACCCGGAAGGCCAGCTCGCGCTGGCGCTCGCCGCCGGGCACGACGGCGAAGAGCGGCCGGCCGCGGTCGTCGATCGACCAGGCGGCCGCCCAGTCGTTTGCCCCGATGACGACCGAGGCGACGCCGTCATAGTTGCGGTCCTCGGCCTCGCCGATCCAGAGCGTGCCGCCAGCATAGCGGCCGGGGAAGTCCTGCATCAGATAGAACGACTTGGTCAGCACGTGGTCGGGCGGCACCGGGTTCAGGGCCGGGATCTCCAGGCCCGCGGTCAGGCGCTGCAGCGCCTCGCTGCTGCGGCTCGTGCGGCCGAGGATCTGCCGGGCGGCGCTGGGGTCGCGCAGGTCGAAGAGGATGGTGCCGCCGTTGCTGATGTAGCTGTTGACTTGGCGCTGCGCAGCCTCGTCGAGCGAGCGCTGCTCGGGCGTCACCGGCCAATAGAGCAGCGGGAAGAAGGAGAGCTCGTCGCGCCCCAGCTCGACGCCCATCGGCGCACCGGGCTCGACCGAGGTGCGCCGCTGGAGCACGCGGGTCAGGCCGAAGAGACCGGAGAAGCTGACGTCGTCCACCGCCGGCACCCCGGTCTTGACGAAGGCGAGGCGGGTTTCGAGCGTGGCTTGCAGGGCGCGGCGGTCGGCCGTAGAGCCGGCGCCGCTCTCTTGCGCCAAGGCCGGCGCCGAGCCGAGCAGGAGCGGCGGCAGCACGAGCAGCGCCACGACGGCGATGCCTTGCCGCGCGCCGCGGGCCAGGAAGCCGCGCAGGGCGAGGGCGATGATCAGGTCGAGCAAGGCCAGCAGCAGCGCCGCGGTCAGCAGCCAGGGCTTGAGGTCGGTCTCGCCGCTGCCGCTGTAGAAACCGAGGCGCACGCCCGGCGGCATCGATTGGATCGGGGTCAGCGCCAGGTCGGGCTTGGCCAGATTGTGCGCGCGCCGGGCGCTGTCCGTGCCGTAGTAGCCCGGCGGGTGTGCCGGGCCGACCGCGCCAGCGTCGAGCGCGGCCGCGTCGAGGGCCAGCACGGTCGGGGCCGGCGCGCCGAGCCGGCCGAAGCCGTCGAGCGTCTCGATCGGCGGCAGCTCCGGCGTGTCCTCGCCGCCGGCGGCCACACCCTGGCTCAAGGTCACCAGGCGGCGCAGCATCTCGACGAACAGCCCCGAGAGCGAGAGGTTGGACCAGTCGGTGTTGGCCGTGGTGTGCACCAGCACGACCCAGCCCTGACCGCGCGGCTCGGCCGTGACCAGCGGCGTGCCGTCGGACAGCCGGGCCCAGGTGCGCTCGGCCAGCTCCAGCGAGGGCTCTGCCAGGACTTGGCGGCGCACGACGACGTCGTTGGGAATCGGCAAGCCGGCGAAGGGGCTCTTGGCCTCGAAAGGCGCAAGGCGGGCCGGGCTGTCCCAGGTGAGCACCCCGCCGAGGATTCGGCCGCCGCCGCGCAGGCGCACGGGCATCAGCTCGTCGACGCCGCCTTCGGCGAGCCGCGGCCCGGCGAAGCGCAGCAGAAGGCCGCCCTGCTCGACCCAGTCGCGCAGCCCGCCCAGCTCGGGGTCGGGCAGGGCGCCGATATCGGCGAGCACGATGACGGCGAGCTGGCGCTCCAGCAGCCGCTCGATCTCGCCGCGCTGGAG
>JAKSDN010001357.1 GCA_022360075.1 Kiloniellales bacterium
CCGTGAAGCAATCCGCGGGCGAGCGCGCCGCCAGCACGGCCAGCGGGCTGTCGCCGTTGCGGCCGAAGACCGCCTGATAGAGGTCTGACTGCTCGGTCTTGGTCGGCAGGCCGGTCGAGGGACCGCCGCGCTGGGAATTGACCACGACCAGCGGCAGCTCGGCCGAAATGGCGAGCCCCATGGCTTCGGTCTTGAGCGCGACGCCGGGCCCCGAGCTCGAGGTGACGCCGAGCGAGCCGGCATAGGACGCGCCGATCGCCGCGCAGACGGCCGCGATCTCGTCCTCCGCCTGGAAGGTCACGACATCGAACTCCTGGAGTCCGGACAGGATGTGCAGAAGCTGCGAAGCCGGCGTGATCGGATAGGAGCAGAAGGTCAGGCCGAGGCCGGCGAGCTCGCCGCCCGAGATGAGACCCCAGGCGAGGGCCTCCGTGCCGGTCACGTTGCGGTACTCGCCGGGCGCGATGTCGGCCGGCCGCACGACATAGCTGACCACGCCGTCGGGCAGCTCGGCGGTCTCGCCGTAGGCGTGGCCCGCGTTCAGGGCGGCGATGTTCGCCTCGGCGATCTCGGGCCGCTTGGCGAACTTCTGGCTCAGCCAGCTCGCGGTCTCCTGGCGCTCGCGCCCGAACATCCAGTAGACCAGGCCGAGCGCCCACATGTTCTTGGCGCGCAGGCCTTCCTTCTTGGTGACGCCCAGGCCCTCGACGGCCTCCAGCACAAGCTTGGACATGTCGATCGGCAGGATCCGATAGGCCTCGAGGCTGCCGCTCTCCAGTGGATTGGCCTCGTAGCCGGCCTTGCGCAGGTTCTTTTCGTTGAAGGCGCCGCTGTCGGCGATGATCAGGCCGCCGCGCTTCACGTTGGCGAGGTTGACCTTCAAGGCAGCCGGATTCATCGCGACCAGCACGTCCAGGGCGTCACCGGCGGTCTTGATGTCGCGCGCGCCGAAATTGATCTGGAACGAGGAGACCCCGAAGGTCGTGCCGACCGGCGCGCGGATCTCGGCCGGAAAGTCGGGGAAGGTGGCAAGACTGTTGCCCGCGACCGCGGTGGCCAGCGTGAAGCGGCCGCCGGTGAGCTGCATGCCGTCGCCGGAATCGCCGGCGAAGCGCACGACCGCCGACTCGAGCTCTTGACGAGGCTCTTTCGGCCGCGCGAGCGTCGTTGTTCCGTCCATCTTCGGTCACACCTCCGGGGTCGCGCGACGCCACGCTAGGTAGGGGACCGTCTTGGGGCGGGCTGCGTCGCGCAGACTCGACAAGATCAAGTATGTAGTACGCGCGACCCGGCAAATCATCCCTGATTTCGTTGGGGTTTTGCGCGGCAGGACGGTCGGCGCCAAAAGAGCTTCCCGGGCCGGCGAGGTCTCCGGTGAAGGCTCCGGACCCACTCGTTCGCCCATCATCCGGTCCTTTCCGCCTGGACCTCGTCCTCCCGGTCCAAGACCGCCAGCATGTCCTCGATCTTGAGCAGCTTCTTGCGCGGCGCCTCGGGCCTGGCCGCGTCGATCTCGGCCGCCTCGATCTGCTTCCAATCGTCATAGCTGACCCAGTCGACGCCGCGCTCCTCGAGCAGCTCCTCCAGGCCGGCCCGGCCCGGCTTGCCGCCGCCGGCGAGGTCGGCCTCGATGTGGCCGGCAACCAGTTCGGCGTCCGGCTTGTTCGAACCGATCACGCCGGTCGGGCCGCGCATCGCCCAGCCGACCGTGTACAGGCCCTTGGCCACGCGGCCCTTTCGGTTAGCGATCACGCCCCGCCGCTCGTCGAAGGGCGCGCCCTCTATGGGACGCGAGCGATAGCCGATCGAGGCCACGATCAGACCGCAAGGGATCTCGAAGAACTCGCCCGTGCCGAGACTCCGGCCGCCCTCGACCCGCGTGCGCTCGAGGCGCAGCCCCTCGACCCGGGCCCCGCCCAGAACCTCCACCGGCCGCGCGTAGAAGGTGAAATGGGCGCGCTTTCCTTTGCCTCCCGCCGCTACTTCGGCAAAGGACCTCAGAGTCGCGAGGTTCTTTTCCTTGAGCCGGCGATCGCGCTCCGACATCTCGCCCTCCACGCCCGCGGGCAGCGCCGCCTGATCGATCAGCGGAACGCAGTTCTTCAGGCGCGCCATCTCGCGCAGCTCGACGTTCGTCCACTTGGCCTCGTTCGGTCCCCGCCGACCGAGGATGTGGATGTCGGTGATCGGCGCGGCATGGATCATCCGCCCGACCGACTCCGGCAAGTCGGTGCCGACCATCTCCTGCGGCGTCTTGGCCAGGACTCGCGCGATGTCCAGCGCGACGTTGCCGTTGCCGACGACGGCAACTGCCTCGCAATTGAGATCGGGCGCGAGATCGCGGTGCTCCGGGTGGCCATTGTACCAACCGACGAACTGCGCCGAGCCGTACACGCCGAGCTTGTCGCCGCCGGGCACCCCAAGCTGCCGATCCAAGGGCGCGCCGACCGCGAGAATCACCGCATCGTAGATCGTCCGCAGCTCGCGCAGGGTCAGGTCGCGTCCAACCTCAAGGTTGCCGTAGTAGCTGACCGACTTGTTCAGCGCCGTCTTCTCGTAGGCCCGAGAAACCCGCTTCGTCTTCTCGTGATCGGGGGCCACGCCGAAACGGATGAGGCCGAAAGGCGTCGGCAAGCACTCGATGAAGTCGATGCTGCAGTCGAGCTTTCGATTGATCAGGGCTTCGGCGGCATAGAAGCCGCTGGGCCCAGCGCCTACGATGGCAACGCTCAATGGCATGGCGCACTCGCGCCTGGACTGCCGGCTCCAGAGGCTCTCGATCTCGGACCCACCAAGGGCGCCCTTTGCCCGTTTCTCCGCCCCCTCAGGGGTCTCCAGCGTGAGTCTAGCACCGCCAAGTCGAGCCGCAAGGGGGCACCCGCGCCAGGCACGATTCGGCCGCCGCACGATTCCGTGCCCGGCGGCCGCCCGCCAGTTGCGCGCCTGGTTCCGACGCGGAGCGAGATCGGGCCCGGACCGCAGGCTGCCCGGCCGCGGCGGTTCCCCTGTCGACGCCGATGGTATAGGGTTAACGAAAGTAACGCTTCCGCGTCGCCACCACTCGCTCGAGACGTCGGGGTGACGCGGCGGGGACGGGACCAAGGACGGGGGGCCGAGCCGGGGTGGTTCAGAGGATTAGCGTGCTGGGCACGGCGGTCTTGCTGCTGACCGCTTTGACCGCGGAGGCCGCCGCTCAAGCGGATTTCGACGCCACCGGCCAGTTCTTCATCGGCTTCAAGCTCGATCCCCTCGGCAAGAAGAAAAGCAAGCCTGAGATCGGCTTCCGCTTCGGGTCGAGCACCGTGCCCATGACCAAGCTCGAGGAGGCCGATCCGGTTCGACGCGGCCTGAACCTGACCTTCGACAAGCGGGACAAGGCTGTCGTTTCGTTTTCCGGCGTCGAGCTTCGATTCGGCGCCAATGGGCAAGAAACCGGCGGCTTCGAGAAGCTGTTCGGCAGCCGGGCCGCCGACGCCGGCCGACGCGAGGCATCCGGCCTGAGCCCGACGTTCGTCGATTACGGCTCGAGCGAGCAATCCGAACTCTCGCGATTTTCGACCCGGCTCGCCTCGCCACAGGCTTGGGTCTCGGCGCCGCTCAGGCAATCGGACAGCTCGAGGTAGGCCGCGCGCCAAACGCGGCAATCGGGCTCGCCGGTCGGCGGGTTCGCCCCATGCGGATTGAATCGAGCGTCAGGCCGCATCGCGCATGAGGCGCGATCTCGGTAAGATGAAGCTGACCGAGGTCCCGACGCCGGTCTGGCTTTCGATCTCCATCGTGCCGCCGTGCAGCTCGACGAAACGCTTCGACAGCGGCAGCCCAAGGCCGGTCCCCGCGTGCTGCTTGCTGATCGCGCTCTCGACCTGCTCGAAGGGCTCGAAGGCGCGGGGGATGTCCTTTGGATCCATGCCGATGCCGCTGTCGCTGACGATCACGCGCAGGCCATCCGCCACCAGCTCCGCCTTCAATCCCACGACCCCGCCCGGTTCGCTGAACTTGATCGCGTTCGAGAAGAGGTTGAGGACGACCTGCTTGATCTTGCGCTCGTCGCCATGAACCTGCGGCAGCTTCTCCGGGATCTCGACCTCCAGGCTCAGGCCGCTCGCCTCCGCCCGGGTGCGGACCATCAAGACACAGCCCTCGACGACCTCCTCGAGCGAGAAGCCCTCTTCATAGAGCTCCAGCTTGCCCGCCTCGCCCTTGGAGAGATCGAGGATGTCGTTGATCAGCGCCAGCAGGTGGCTGCCGCTCTCGTGAATGTCGCGGGCGTAATCGCAATAGCGCGGGTCGCCGACGGGACCGAACAGCTCGCCCTTGAGGATGTCCGAAAATCCGATGATCGCGTTGAGCGGCGTGCGCAGCTCATGGCTCATCACGGCCAGGAATTCGGACTTGCTCCGATAGGCCAGCTCCGCCGACTCCTTCGCGGCCATCAAGTCGCGCTCGGTTCTCTTCTGCTCC
This sequence comes from Kiloniellales bacterium, assembly GCA_022360075.1. The sequence goes on from JAKSDN010001357.1 coordinate 4,462, forward strand.
GTGATGTCGGCCTGAATGCCGACGAAGAAGCGGACCGAGCCGTCGTCATTCAAGACTGGGCTGACGCCGAGCCGATTCCAAAAGCGGCTGCCATCCTTTCGGTAGTTGAGCAGCTCGACCTGGGCCGGCTCGCCCTCCTGCAGGCGATCGCGGAGCTTGTCGATCACCCGCGAGTCGGTGCCCGGGCCGTGCAGGAACCGGCAGTTTCGCCCCATGACCTCCTCGGCCTCGTATCCGGTGATCCGAGTGAAGGCGGGATTGACGAATATCACGGGATTGTCCGGCAAGGAGGGATCGGTGATGACCACCCCGGCCTGCGTGGCGCCGACGGCGGCGGCCAGACGCATATTCTCGTCGGCAAGACGAATCAGCTCCGCCTCGCGCTGTTTGAAGGCCGTGATATCGCTGTAGACGCAGATCAGCTCGCCTTCCGGCGTCTTGTACTCTTCCGAGCGCAGCCAGCGCCCGCCGCTGAGCGGCTCGACGAAGCTCTTGCCCGCACCCTGGCGCGCGATGCGGTTGCGCAGCCAGCCCTCGGGGTCCTTCTGGCCGTCCTGGCTTTGCCCGCTGGCAGCGAAGGTAAGGAACAGCTCCTCGTAGGCCATGCCGGCGCGCACGACCTGCGGTTCGGAGGGAAAAAGCCATTCCTGGAACCGACGGTTCGCCGAGACGAGGCGCTGACGCTCGTCGAACAAGGCGAAGGCGTTTGGGCTGTTCTCGATCGCCCGGGAGAGCCGAAGCTGCGCGGCGGCCAGGCGCTGTTCCGCCGTGCGCGCGGCGGTGATGTCCGTGCCCGTGCCGCGGTAGCCCATGAACCGGCCCGACCTGTCGAAGATCGGCTTTCCGCTGGTCTGCACCCAGCGCAGGCGCCCGTCACCGATGTCCTGGGAATAGACGAAATTCCGAAACGCCCGCCGCGCTTGCAGGTCTCGCTGATGCGCTTCGAGCGC
>JAKSDN010000119.1 GCA_022360075.1 Kiloniellales bacterium
GACCAGGAACAGCAGGACGGCGATCCCCAGCTCCGCCAGCAGGTTGATCTGCTCGTCCGAGCGCGCGATGTCGAGCAGCGACGGGCCGGCGAGGATGCCGACCGCGATGAAGCTCACGATCAAGGGCTGCCGCAGCAGCACGCCGAACAACCCCACGACCGTGGCCAGCACGAGCAAAGCCGCGACCTCGTAAAAGACGGAAACGGAAACGATCTCCAGCATCAACGGACACGCCGGCTTGCCGACGCCCTCAATGGCTTCAAAGGCGGTGACTTCAGAGGCGGGCTTGCCGATCCAAGCCCCGTGGGCGTCAGCCCGATCGGTCTTTCTGTTCCGGCGCCGGCTGGGTCGCGTGCGCGTTCACGAAGGCCTCCAAGTCTTTAGCGGCGACGCGGAACTCGCGGCCGAACCTGACGGCCCGCAGCTCACCCTCGTGGATCCAGTGGCGAACGGTCGCTTCGCTGACCTTCAAAAGCTCCGAGATCTCGTGGGTGGTGAAGAACGGTCTACTGAGCATCCCTGAGCGCCTTTTGGCTCGAACTGACGTCAATGAGCATTGCTGAGCGCCGTCGAGCGTGCCTTGATCTATGTCAATGCCATTGACAGTCGTTGAGCGCAAGTAAGCGCGGTTTGGAGCCGCGCGCCTCGGGCGAGCGTCGGCGGGCCCGAGGCACTAGTGGTTCGACTCCGACATTCCGATCCCGGAATGTCGGGCCGCCCCACTAGGTAACTCTTTAGTTTGGGTCCAATTCTGGTCGACACTTGATCCAATTTCATCGGACTCAAGTGTCGGAATTGAACCACTAGTGGAGATCGATGGATGGAACGCATCTTGATGGCGACGGATCTTTCGGCGCGTTCCGATCGGTCATTGGAGCGCGCGGTCAGCCTCGCTTGTGATCACGGAGCCGAGCTGACCGTGCTCCATGTCGTCGACGAGGACCAGCCCGCGTCGTTGGCCGATGCCCAGGCGAGAGCGGCCAGAGCATCGATCCAGGAACACCTCGATGGGCTCGCGGCGGACGAGAGCCTCCGTATCTCGACCGAGGTTCTGTTCGGTCGGGACTATGCGGACATCCTGGAAGTCTCGGAAAAGACGAACGCGGAGGTGGTTGTCCTCGGGGTTCATCGCGCCGACTCGCTTAGGGACATGTTTCGGGGCACCACCGCCGAGCGCGTGATTCGCGCCGGCACGGCTCCCGTGCTTCTCGTGAAGGATCGTGTCCGCGATTCCTATCGCCGGATCATGGTGGCCGTCGACTTCTCGGTCTGTTCGCGGCGCGCCTTGGAGTTCGCGATCAAGTTCGCGCCTTCCGCTCGCTTCCATCTGGTCCACGCCTACGACGTGCCTTTCAAGGGTTTCCTCCATGGCCGCGATAGCCAGCGGGAGGTCAGCAAGCAGCACCAGGCGCAGCTCGAAGAGCTGGTCGAGGCGGAGATGGCGGCTTTCCTCTCGAGCGTCGAAGGCATGGCCCCCAAGCTCGAGCGGGTTATGGAACAAGGCGTGATCCGCGACGTCATTCATCGACAGGTCGACAGGCTGAAGCCCGACCTGCTCGTCCTGGGTACGCACGGCAGGAGCGGTGTCGCTCGCGCGTTTCTCGGCAGCGTCGCCGAAGACTTGCTGAGAGAGCCGCCTTGCGATGTGCTGGCCGTGAGGGGCTCGTGAAGGCGCCTTTCGGTCGGGCCACGGAGGAAGAGCCTGAATGAAGCGCTTCAAGAACATCCTATACGTCGCCGATCCGTGCGAAGCCGTCCCGGCGGCCTTTCGCCAGGCCATCGGCCTCGCCGAAAGAAACCGAGCCCGGCTGACCGTCATCCTGGTGACGGAGGGGCTCCCGCCTTACCTGAGCCGAATGGCGCCTGAGCGCCTCAGGAACGTCCGGACCGCGGAGTTGCAGGCCGCGCTGGACCGGCTGGCCGCCTCGGCCGCCGGGCGCGTCGAGGTCGAGACCAAGGTCGTCGAGGGCAAAGCCTTTCTGGAGATCGTTCGCGAGGTCCTCCGCAACGGCCGGGACCTAGTGGTCAAGTCGGCCGACAGTGATCAGGGGGCGATGGGCTGGCTCTTCGGCTCCACGGACATGCACCTGCTGCGCAAATGCCCCTGTCCGGTCTGGCTCATCAAGCCGAGCGAGCTGCAGGCCATCCGGCGCGTGATGGCCTGCGTCGATTTCGACGATCTCGATTCGCCCGATGCGGACGCGGGCGAGCCCTTGAACCGGATGATTCTGGAGCTGGCCGGCTCGCTCGCCTTCGTTGAATCGAGCGCGCTTCACGTCGTGCATGCATCGGAGGCGATCGGCGAGGGCCTCCTGAGAAGCGCCCGGGCGGAGATCGACGACGAAGAGGTCGACAGCTACGTCGACGCGGTTTTCCGACAACATCGTCTTTGGCTCGACCGGCTGCTGCGCAAAGCGCGACAGTGGATCGGCCCCGAGACCTACGACGCCGTCAAGCTGCGCACCCACGTGCCGAAGGGCCGGGCGGCCGAAGCCATCCCGACCCTAGCCCGTGACCTGAGCATCGACCTGATCGTCATGGGAACCGTGGCGCGCAGCGGCATTCCCGGCCTGATCATCGGCAACACGGCCGAAAGCGTCCTAAGCCAGATCCGCTGCTCCGTGCTCGCGGTCAAGCCGCCCGACTTCGTCACGCCGGTGACGTTGGAGGATTGATCGCGCCGGAATCGGCGCCCAGCCTAGCGACTTCTCAATCCGGTCCGGCTGTGGCAGAAGGGCGCCGTCTCGAACCTGATCCTGGCCTGACCATGTCTGACGTCCCTCTGGTGTCCGGACTCGCCGCGCTCGCGCCGCGCTATGACGGCTTCATCGTCGATCTCTGGGGCGTGCTGCACGACGGCGTCGCGGCCTTTCCGGCGGCGCTGGACTGCCTGGAGCGGCTGCGCGCGGCGGGCAAGCCGGTCTCGATCCTCTCCAATGCGCCGCGCCGGGCGGCACCGGTCGTCGCGCGCAACCGCGAGCTCGGCATCCTGCCGGCGCACTTCGACGCGGTCATGTCCTCGGGCGAGGATGCCTGGCGCCATCTGGAAGCCCGGCCCGACGACTGGTACCGGTCGCTCGGGCCGCGCTGCTACCACCTCGGGCCGCCGCGCGACCATGGCCTGCGCGAAGGGCTGGGCTACGACTTCGTCGAGGATCTGGAGGAGGCCGACTTCGTGCTGCTGACCGGGGCCGACGGCCCGGAAGACCGAGTCGAGGATTTCGAGGCGCCGCTCCAGCAGGCGCGGGCCCGGAGCCTGCCGATGGTCTGCGCCAACCCCGATCTCGAGGTCATTCGCGGCGGTCAGCGCGAGATCTGCGCCGGCGCCATCGCGGCGCGCTACGAGGCGATCGGTGGGGAGGTGCGCTATCACGGCAAGCCCTTGCCGGGCGTCTTTCGCATCTGTTTCGACATGATCGGCGTAGAAGATCCTGGGCGCGCGCTGATGATCGGCGATTCGCTGCGCACGGATGTCGCGGGCGCGGCGGCGGCCGGGGCCGACGCGCTCTTCGTCACCGGCGGGATCTACGCCGAGCGCCTCGGCGTGGCGCCGGACGAGACGCCGGAACCGGCGCGCCTCGCGGCGCTCTGCGCCGACGAAGGCGCCCGGCCGAGCGCCGCCATCCCGGCGTTGCGCTGGTGACGGCGGTGCGCGCCGGAGCGACTTCCGGCGCGGGGAGGGCTGCATGGGCAAGGGCCCGAAGCCGACGCAAAGCCGGACCTGGGTCTGGTCCTTCGATTCGCCGCCCGAGGCGGTCTGGCCGCTGCTCGCCGACACCGCCCGCTTCAACGAGGCTGCCAAGCTGCCCAAGCAGGAGATCGAGGAGCGGGCGCGCGAGGACGGCTCGGTGCTCTATCTGGCGCGGGCGCGTCAGGGACCCTTCGCGCTTGAATGGCGCGAGAAACCGGTCAACTGGATCTCCAACCGTTGGTTCGAGCACTGCCGCTATTTCAGCAAGGGCCCGCTGGCCTCGCTCTGCGCGCGCTTCAGCCTCGAGCCGGACGGCGCGGGCTGCAAAGGCAGCTATACCATCGAGGCGGCGCCGGCCAACCTGCTTGGATCGCTGATCCTGCGCACGGCCTTCTTCGAGTCCGCCGGGCGCAACTTCTCCGCCCTGGCCGAGAGCGCGCGCGACTGCGCCGCCGGCCGGCGCGAGACGCCCTTCGACTACCAGGCGCCCGCGCCCGCGGCGGGTATCGGCGCGCGCGTCGAGGCCCTGGTCGAGACCATCGAGGCCTCGGGCCACGGCCACGGTCTGGCCCGGCGGCTCGCCGACTTCATCCTGAGCGCGCAGGAGGTCGATCTCTCCCAGCTCCGGCCGCTGCGCCTGGCCCGGCTCTGGCAGCAAGAGCCGCGCGTGGTGATCGAGCTCTGCCTGGAGGCGACCCGGGCCGGTCTGCTGGTGCTGCGCTGGGACCTGCTCTGTCCGCGCTGCCGGACCGCCAAGGCCGCGGTCGGCGGGCTCGATGCCCTACCCCAGGGAGCGCACTGCGATACCTGCAACATCGACTACGAGCGTGATTTCGCCAAGAACGTCGAGCTCAGCTTTCGCCCGGACCCGGCGATCCGGCCGATCAGCTTCGGCGAGTACTGCCTGTTCGGGCCGATGAGCACGCCGCACATCCACATCCACCTGACCCTGGCGCCGGGCGAGCGCCGCACGGTGGCGCTGTCGCTGCCTGCGGGCCGCTATCGCCTGCGCACGCTGGAGCCGGGCCCCGAGCTCGAGATCGACTGGGACCAGCCGGGCTTTCCCGAGGTCGTCGCCGAGGCCGAGGCCATGCGCTGCGGCCCGGCCGGGCCCGACGGCGAGATCCGGCTGAGCAACGCGACCGCGCGCGAGCTGACCCTGATCGTCGAGGAATGCCAGTGGCTGCGCGATAGCCTGACCGCCGACCGGGTCAGCGCCTTGCAGGCCTTTCGCGACCTTTTTTCCGATCAGGTGCTGCGGCCGGGCGACGAGGTGGCGATCGCCCGGGTCGCGCTCATGTTCACCGAC
>JAKSDN010001081.1 GCA_022360075.1 Kiloniellales bacterium
CGATCGTCATGGAACGGGTCTTCGAGGGCCTTGGCGCCCACCGCCTCTGGCTCGACGTCTTCCCGGACAACGCGCGGGCGCGTCACGTCTATCGCTCGATGGGCTTCGCCGAGGAGGGCACCTTGCGGGATGCGCTGCGCTTCGGCGACGGCTATGCTTCGCTCGTGATCATGTCGATGCTCGCGCCCGAGTATCGGCAAAGAGCGGTGGGAGCGCGGAGCGCATGACGGGTCCGGATGGCTGGCGATGGCGCCGGTCTTCTCCAAGATCCTGCCCTGGGGCCGTACGCTCCGGGAATACCGCGCGATGTTCGCGCTGGACGCCCTGCCGTTCGGCTGGGCGCTGAGCGAGGCGCGCGTTCTCGACGTCGGCGGCGGGCCGGCGAGCTTCACGGCGGAAATCAGCGAACTGGGCGCGCGGGCCCTGGCTTGCGATCCGCTCTACGCGCGCAGCGCCGCCGAGATCGAGGCGGCGATCGAAACCGCGCGGCGCGAGATCATGGCCGTCGTGCGCCGCGACCGGGAGCGTTTCGTATGGGACACATTCGAATCGCCCGAAGTTCTGGAGCGGGTGCGCCTCGGGGCGATGGCCCGTTTCCTGGCCGATTACGAGGCTGGTCGGCGGGCCGGCCGCTACCGGACCGACGCGCTATCCGCGCTCGATTTGCCGGACGCCAGCCGAGATCTCGTGCTCTGCTCGCACCTGCTGTTCACCTACAGCGCGCAGCTTGACGAGGACTTCCATTTCGCCGCCCTGGTCGAGATGGCCCGGGTCGGCGCGGAGGTCCGGGTCTTTCCGCTGCTCGATGGCGATGGCCGCGTCTCGGTCCATCTTTTGCCCTTGCTGGTGCGGCTCAGGGGAGCCGGCTATGAGGCGGAGACGCCGCGGGTGCCCTATGAGTTTCAGCGCGGCGGGAATCGCATGCTTCGGGTTCGTCGGAACTGAACGGGTGAGTCGTTCGGAGAGGTCCCCCCCACCCTCCGACAGCGCTTCGCGCTGCGGGTCCCCCCTCTCCCCCAAGGGGCGAGGGAATGGATGCTGGGCTCGGTCGAAAGCCCCTCGCCCCTTGGGGGAGAGGGGTTTGGGGTGAGGGGTAAGTCCCAGGGACTGGGCGGTCGTCAGTCTCGAACACAAGGAACGCTCCCCCTATCATCGCCGTATAGCTCAAGGGACGGCGGGTCAGTCACGGGGGTACCACATGCCTGAAAGCGGAGCGGCGTGACGTTGCCGGGCCGGCGCTTCCTCGTTTCGTCCTCTCTCGCCCTGCTCTGCGGCCTGCTGTTGCTCGCCGCCTACCTTGCCTATTGCGCGCTCACCCTGCCGGTCTCCGGGCAGAGCGCCTTGCTGCCGCCGCGCCCGTCGCTCACTTTGCAGGACAGGCACGGCGCGGTCTTCGCCCGGCGCGGCGTGCACAAGAGCCGGACCCTTGAGATCGAGGCCTTTCCCGACGACCTGGTGAAGGCAGTCCTGGCGGTCGAGGATCGCCGTTTCTACCGCCATGTCGGGATCGATCCGCGCGGTCTCTTGCGAGCCTTGGTCACCAACCTCGGCGCGGGTGGGATCCGCGAGGGCGGCAGCACGATCACGCAGCAGCTCGCCAAGATCCTCTACCTCGGACCCGAGCGCAGGCTGCGGCGCAAGGTGCAGGAGGCGATGATCGCGCTCTGGCTCGAGCGGCGCCTGAGCAAGGACGAGATCCTCGCGCGCTACCTCAGCGAGATCTATCTGGGCGCCGGGGCCTACGGCGTCGAAGCCGCGGCCCGGCGCTATTTTGACAAGCCGCTCGAGACGCTGACGCTGGGCGAGTCCGCCATGCTCGCCGGCCTGATTCGTGCGCCTTCGCGCCTGGCGCTGACGGCGAACCCGAAAGGGGCCCGCGAGCGGGCCGAGGTCGTGCTGACGGCGATGGTCGAGGCGGGCTTTCTCTCGCCGGAGCGCGCGGCGCAGGCCCAACCCGCAAGCCTGATTTCGGCGGCGGCGTCGGGTCCGAGCGCCGACTACTTCGCCGATTGGATCGAGTCCGAGCTGCGCCAGGGCTTGGGTCCGGTCGAAGGCAGCCTCACCCTGCGCACGACGCTCGACCCGAGGCTGCAGACGTTTGCCGAACGAATCGTGGCCGACTGGCTCGCGCGCCGCGGCGAGGCGGAGAGCGTCGGTCAGGCCGCGCTCGTCGCCCTTGCGCCGGACGGCGCGGTGCGCGCCCTGGTTGGTGGCCGCGATTACGCAACGAGCCAGTTCAATCGCGCGACCCAGGCGCGGCGCCAGCCCGGATCGCTGTTCAAGCTCTTCGTCTATCTTGCGGCGCTGGAGGCCGGCTACGGCCTCGACAGCCGGTTGCTCGACCGCCCGGTCGAGGTCGAGGGCTGGCGACCGAAGAACTACGGCGGGCGCCACCGCGGTGAGGTCACCCTGCGCCAGGCCTTCGCCCAGTCGATCAATTCGGTGGCGGTGCAGCTCGCCGAGGCGGTCGGCCGAGAAAATGTGATCTCCCAGGCCCAGCGCCTCGGCTTGCGCGGCGCGCTGCCGCCGGCGCCCAGCCTGGCGCTCGGGACAATCGAGACTTCGCTGCTCGAGATCACGGCCGCCTATGCTGCCTTGGCCGCCGGGCACGGCTCGCTGCGACCTTACGGCATTCGATCTTTGCAGGGCATCGGGAGCGATACCGCCTTCACGGCGCAGCTTGATCGCGAGCAGGTCGGAGCGTTGCCGCCAAGCCAACGCGAGCCCATGCTGGAACTGCTTCGCGCGGTGGTGC
>JAKSDN010000839.1 GCA_022360075.1 Kiloniellales bacterium
AAAGAAGGAAATCACCGGCTCGTCGAAAGAGATGATGAAAGCGAAAATCGCACCACTGATGATGCCGGCCCGAATGCTCGGCACGGTGACCAGAAAGAAGGCGCGCACGCGCGAGGCACCGAGCCCCAAGGCGGCCAGCTCGAGACTGTGATCCGCGCGCTGCAGGGCCGCCGAGACGCTGAGAACCACGTAGGGGATCGCCAGCACGGAATGGCCGATGACGAAGGCCCAGAGGTTGCCGATCATATGCAGTTCGGCGAAGAAGAAGAACATCGCCAGGCCGACGACGATGTTCGGGGCGATGACCGGCGAAAGCACAAAGAGCTGAAGCGTGTCGCGATAGGCCGGCCGTCCACGCACCAGGGCCAGCGCCGTCGCGGTCCCCACGATCGTCGAGCCGAGGGCGACGAGGAAAGCGATCTGAAAGCTGAACAGGGTCGGCTTGATCCACGTCGGGTCCGTGAAGTAGTCCCGATACCAAGCCAGGGTGAATCCGCTCGGGGGAAACTCGAGAAACTGGTTCTCGCCGAACGACATCGGCACGACGACGAGCGTCGGCAACACCAGGAAGGCGAGAGAGGCCCAGCCGAAGCCCAGAAAGAGAGCCCAACCGGCGCTGTCCAGCCACCTGAGGATCATTGCCCCACCCCCGCGACCCGACCGAGCCGGACGGCTTTGTTGAACACCAGCACGACGGCAAAGGCAGCGACCAAGAGCAGAACGGATAGCGCCGCGGCCAATCCCCACTCGCCGCCGGAGGAGATCTCGCGGCCGATCAGCGACGCGGCCATCATCGCCTGCGTGCCGCCCACCAGGGCCGGCGTGATGAAGAACCCGAGCGAGATCACGAACACCATCACCAGCCCGGCCGAGATCCCTGGGCGGGACAGCGGGATTATCACGTGCCAGAGCGTCGCGAGACGGCCGGCGCCCAGGCCCTGGGCAGCGGAAAGCAGATCGGCGGGAACGGTGCGTAGCGACGCGTAGAGCGGCAGCACCATGAAGGGCAGCAGAACATGCGTCATCGCCATGATCACCGCCCCCTCGGTAAACATGAGCCTCAGCGGACCGTCCGTCAGTCCGACGGCTTGAAGCGCATCGTTGACCAGGCCGTTCCGAGACAACAGCACCGACCAAGCGAAGGACCTCACCAGGACGCTGGTCCAAAGCGGCAGGAGCACGCAGGCGCCGACGACGGCGGCCTGCCAGCTCTGCAGGCGCGCCATCAAATAGGCGATGGGATAGCCGAGGATCAGGCTGGCCACCGCAACGATCGCGCTGACCCGAAGCGTCCTGAAGATAATGCGCGCGTAAAGCTCGCGGCCGTAGATTTCCTCATAGTGCCTGAGGCTCAGAGCAGGATCCCACAGGCTTTGCTTGAGCATGCCGAGCAGGGGGACGATCAGGACGAGGATAAACAGCAACAGTAGCGGGGCCAGCAGCAGGAGAGTCGCCCTCAAATCGAGCACCGCCGTTCCGACGCCCGGCGGGCGAGAGCAGTCTGGCGTGACTGTCTTGGCCGTCATGCCTCGAACGCCAAAGCGGCCTTCGGCTTCCATGAGATCGATACGGGACGGCCGAACTCCAAAGGCTGGCAGTCGGCCGCGGGGACCCTGGAGCGAACCAGGTGGCCGACCGCGGTCTCCAGCATCACGACGGTGGTGTAACCCTCGTAGACCAGGTCCTTGATCTCGGCCTCAAGTCCGGCAGATCCCTTCTCGCCGATCTCGATATGCTCCGGCCGTACACGGATGCTGACATTGTGCGCCGGCCGTGGAGACCAGTCCCCCGAGGCGACGCACTGCAGGGGATGCCCATCGATCCTGACCTCGAGCGCTCCCGCTTCCGAGACCCGTTCGACCGTGCCAAGGAAACGGTTCGAGTCACCGATGAAGTCGGCCACGAACTCCGTTCGCGGGCGCTCGTATAGTGCACGGGCCGTATCGACTTGCTCGAGCCGGCCGGCATTCATCACGGCGATCCGATCCGCCATCGTGATGGCCTCGTGCTGATCGTGCGTGACGAACAGCACCGTCACGCCAAGATCTCGCTGCAGTTGCTTGAGCTCGATCTGCATACGCTCGCGCAGTTTCTTGTCCAGCGCGCTCAAGGGCTCGTCGAGCAGCAGAACCGGCGGGCGATAGACGATTGACCGTGCCAGGGCGACCCTTTGCTGTTGACCGCCAGATAGCTGGCTTGGCAGCCGCGTACCCAGCCCCTCCAGGCCGACGGTTGCGAGCGCCTCCCCGGCCAGCTTTCCTTGCGCGGCCTTGTTGAAACCGCGCATCCGCAAAGGAAATGCGACGTTCTCCGCGACCGTCATGTGCGGGAACAGGGCATAGTTCTGAAACACCATGCCGATGTTCCGCCGGTTCGCCGGGAGCCGGTCGATCCTCTTGCCGGCGACACCGATGGTGCCGGCATCGGGTCCTTCAAACCCGGCCACGCACTTCAAGATCGTCGACTTGCCGCATCCGCTTGGGCCGAGAATCGCAAGGAACTCGCCTGGCTCGACGGCCATGGACAGGTCTTGGACCGCGGTCAGGGCACCGTAGCGCTTCTCCAGGTTCCGCAACTCGACGCTAGCGCCGCTGATGTCGGCGGCACGCCAGGTCGAGCTCGCCATGCTGCGTTCGTCTTGAGAAGTGGCACCCTCCTCCCCCACATCGCCTGCCAGGGACATCCCAGAGGAGGACGACCCGACGGTCGTCAATGCTGCCGGCCTGGCCATCAGCGGGTCAACATGTCATCGAACGCGCGCCGCATGTCATTCTTGTGCTCTGAAATCCAGCCAAAGTCGGTCGGCACTTGCTTTGCGAGGTTCTCCTGCGAAGTCGCGCGAAGCTTCCGCTCTTCTGTCCCCAGCTCCGAGGTCGCCATGCGATTGGATGTATCGTAGGTGATCGCATTCGAGAACCGTAGATGCGCCTCCGGTCGCTCCATGAAGAAGTTCAGGAACCGATAGGCCGCTTCCTTGTTCGGCGCGTCCTTCAATATCGCCCAGTAGGCGACGATCGGTAGGTGCTGGTTCCATGAGATCGTGATCGGCTCACCGTCCTTGATGAGTTGCAGCGCCCGGCCCGACCACATCCAAGACATCACGCATTCGCCCTGCCGCAGCAGGTTCTGGCTCTCGTTGCCCGATTCCCACCAGACCGCGACGTGTGGCTTGATCTCCTCGAGCTTGCGGATGCCGCGCTCGATATCCAGGGGAAACAGCTCGGCGTCGGGCACGCCATCGGCCATCAGGGCGACCATGATCATCCAGTGGGGCGTGATGCCGGGCAGACAGCGCGGTCCCGGAAAGCGGACGACGTCCCAAAAGTCAGCCCAGGACTGCGGCCCCCCATCGGAAAACGCTTCGGTGTTGTAAGTGATGACGCCGCCACCGATCGTCCGCAGCAGGCCGTACTCGCCGCACGTCCCCTGCACGCCGTACTTCTGGGCGTTGGGAATTCTGGAGCAGTCAAGCCGCTCCAGGTAATCGCGCTCGAGATAGAAGCTCTCGGGCTGAGCGGTGACGACATCCCACTCTACGTTACCCACCTTGCTCATCGCGCGGACCTTGACGAACTGATCCGACGTAAAGGCGGCCACGTGGTCGATTTTGATCTTGGATCGATCCATAAATGGATCGAAAAACCATGTCTGCAAGGCCTCGAAGAAGGCGCCGCCGGTTGACACCGCAACCAGTCGGCCCTCCGTTTCTTGGCTATGAGCCGCAGCGCTGGAAAGCACCAAGACACTTGTGGCCACAGACACTAAAACGTCCTTGAGCTTCATTTTTCCGCCTCCCGATATGTTGCATCGATATTCCGGTCTAAAGTAGCCGCCGTCTACGACGGTTCGGTGACTGTCATCGCAAAATTCGATGATTAGAGCCTATCTCTGCATGCCGAAAGCCGCGAGACGCATTGGAGCGTGCTTTCGCCATTCACGACGGAAACCCTGGCCGATTCCTATCATGTTGCGGCCCGCATCGAGCGCAGCTCACGGGGCCACCCGCATGTTCTTGGCGAAATTCATGACCAGGCTACAACGGAATCGATCGCCCGCCGACCACCGCCGGAAGCGACATCTGTCACGTTGACCGGGCCACCCGCATGGCTGCGCCCTCTGGCGGCGATGATAATGGCGGGGAGGCAAGGTGCGCTGCGCCACGAACGGAGGATATTGGCGATCTATATGGCTCATCGCGGTGCCCTGGTGAACTACGCCAACGGCATCGTCGGCGACCTGGCTCATGCCGAAGAGGTGGTTCAGGAGGCGTGGGTGCGCTTCGGCGCGGCGGCGAACCGGCGGGCGCTCGACGAGCCCGTAGGCGATCTCTATCGGATCGTGTGCGATCTCGCCATCGACAGCCATCGCCGGCGGATACGGGAAAACCGGATCGTCGAACCGGCGACGGCAAAGGCCAGCGAGACAACGGCCGACGGCACCCCGTCGCCAGAGACCGCCGCCGTCGCAATGGCGCGTGTTGACGTTGTATACCCTGGGCCGGTTGCTGCTCGGCCTGTCCTTCGCAGCTTGCGTCCTGAACGCCCGCTGGGCCGAAGGACCGGTGCTATGGCTCGGACTCCTCACTGTCGCGGCGCTCACTACTGCCCTGATGCTCACTTATGGGCAGGGGTTCACATCATGGCCGCATGGTTTGGGGAGGTTCTTCCTCGGCCGCGAACGATAAGGCCCGAGCGACCGGCCCCGGGCATGAAATACGACCACGGGTTGTAATCTTGGGCGACAGGTTGAAATCGTTTTGCAAGCCATCGGTAATGAAGTACTACACAGCCGGCAAGTGATCGATTGACGTCTCGACGCTGCTAACCAGATCAAGGTCTTGGGCAACAAACGGCAAGCATCACGCAACTCGTTAGTCGATCGATCATCGCTGTCGCGCGTTTGGCACAGAGTCTCCGTTTGCGGCTCGAATATCGGGGTAAGGAAAACAGGTGAGTGCTCAAGACAATGGCGGCCAGTATCTGCCCCACAGCAATGACGACATCCTGATTCTGCGCGAGCCGGACGATTGGCATGTCCATCTCCGTGGCGACGGCATGCTGGCCTTCGCCGCCGCCTACACGGCCCGACAGTTCGCGCGCGCCATCGTCATGCCGAACCTTGTCCCACCGGTGACGACGGTCGCCGCGGCCGACGCATACCGAACGCGCATTCTGGACGCGCTGCCGGTGGGCCACCGCTTCACGCCACTGATGACCGCTTATCTGACCGATGAGATCAATCCGGAGGAGATCGCAACGGGCTTCAAGGATGGCGTCTTCACGGCGTGCAAACTCTACCCCGCCGGCGCCACGACCAATTCGGCGGCCGGCGTCACGGATGTGCGCAGGATCTGGCCGGTGCTGGAACGCATGCAGACGATCGGCATGCCGCTCTTGGTGCATGGCGAGGTAGTCTCGCCCGATATCGACATCTTCGACCGCGAGGCCGTGTTCCTCGAGACGGTGCTGGCGCCGGTGCTGGCGGACTTCCCCGGCCTCAAGGTGGTGCTGGAGCACATCACCACCGAAGACTCCGTTCGGTTCGTCATGGCGGCGGGATCGACTCTGGCGGCAACGATTACGGCGCATCATCTACGCATCGACCGCAACGCCATGTTCGCTGGCGGGATCCGACCGCACGCCTACTGCCTGCCGGTCGCCAAGCGCCGCCCTCACAAAGAGGCGCTGCGCAAAGCGGCGACGTCGGGCAATCCCAAGTTCTTCCTCGGAACCGACTCGGCGCCGCACCAGAAGCACGAAAAAGAAAGCGCCTGCGGCTGCGCCGGCATCTTCAGCGCACCGACGGCGCTCGAAAGCTATGCCCAGACGTTCGAAGAAGAAGGCGCGCTCGACCGGCTCGAGGCCTTTGCATCGGAGTTCGGGCCGCGCTTCTACGGTCTCCCGCTTAACGAGGGGACCGTTATGTTGCGCCGGGAGCCGCAGGACATGCCTGACCTGATGGGCGACGGCAACGTCCGGGTCGTGCCGTTCCACGCAGGCGAAACCCTGGCGTGGCGCTTTGCCGGTCGCACCGATCAGAATAGGGGCGATGTCGGCCTATTGTGAACGGACGGCCAGCCTGGCGACCAAGCATGCCAAGGAACGGGCGATCGCACGGCCGTTTCGGTTCGCGCTTGGCTTGGAGGTGTCGGCACCGGCCGATCTCGATACGGATACCCTTGGCACCTTCACGGGCGAGGTTCCGCGCGAGGGTACGCCCCTGGAGGTCTGCGAACGCAAGGCCCGGCTGGGCATGAAGGTTATGGGACACTCCCTGGGGCTCGCCAGCGAGGGCGGCTTTGGCCCGCATCCTTTCATCCCCCTCATTCCGGCGGGCGTGGAGTTCATGACCTTCGTCGATGACGAAAGAGACTTCGTTCTGACAGAGAGTTTCGTTTGCGTGAACACCAATTACGGCCACCGAGAAGCACGCAACCTCGAGGAACTTGCCGACTGGCTCCCCCGCGTGGGCTTTCCGACCCATGCGCTGATCGTGCGAAGGAACGACAATGGGCCCGGTGCGCCGATTGCTAAAGGTGTTACCACTATCGACGCGTTGAGGGCGGCGATGGCCGAAACGACGGCCGCGTCGGAAAAAGGCGTCGCCTGGGTGGAGCCCGACATGCGCGCCCATCTTAATCCCACGCGTATGCGGTCTATCCGCCGATTGGCCTTCAAGCTGGCGCGTCGGCTGTCAACGCACTGTCCATCTTGTTCGGCGCCGGGATGGGGTCAGACGGGAACGGTCAAAGGACTGCCATGCGAATGGTGCGGCGCGCCAACGGAGATGGTATGTCATGAGATCTTCGGGTGCGCCGTATGCGACCATGTAGAGGAGAGAGCGCGCCGCGATGGCCTGCGAAAAACCTCTCCGCAGCACTGTCCTTTATGCAATCCGTGATGCCGGTCACGTCCTAATTGAACGACGCGCTGAAGCGATGCAGAAACTCCTTCAGACGTGTGCTTTCGGGCATGCTGAGAACCCTTGCCGGATTGCCTTCCTCAACGATCTTGCCACGGTCGATGAACATCAAACGATCGCTCACATCGTGGGCAAACTGCATCTCGTGGGTGACAATGACCATCGTCATGCCCTCCTCGGCGAGTTGCTGCATGACCGTGAGCACCTCCGCGACGAGTTCGGGATCGAGTGCCGAGGTGACCTCGTCGAACAGCATGACCTTGGGCTCCATCGCCAGTGCGCGGGCAATGGCTACGCGCTGCTGCTGGCCGCCGGACAGACGTGAGGGATACTCGTCGATCTTTTCGGCAAGGCCGACCTTTTCAAGTAGCGCCTCGGCGCGGTCATTCGCTTCCGCCTTGTCGACGTGTTTAACGCTCACGGGCGCCATTGTAATGTTCTCGCGCACGTTGCGGTGGGGAAACAGATTGAAGCTCTGAAACACCATGCCAACGTTGGAACGCATTCGTGCGATTTCTGCCTCCGACTCGCGGACGCGCGAACCGTCATCCAGGACACGATAGCCAAGCGGTTCTCCCTCAATGAAAATTTCGCCGGCATCATGTTCCTCGAGAAAATTCAGGCAACGCAGCATCGTCGATTTTCCCGATCCGCTTGGACCGATGATCGCCAGGACCTCACCCCGAGCAACGTCGAACGACATGCCGTTGAGAACCCTTAGATCGCCAAAGCTCTTGTAGACACCACTCACACGG
>JAKSDN010001483.1 GCA_022360075.1 Kiloniellales bacterium
CCGAGGTCGCCGCCCTCACCGCTCGACAGCACGCCGAACACCAAGAGCAACGCCCAGGCGAAAAAGCCGAGCCCCACCGCCCCGACCAGCAGCCCGGCCAAGCCGAGACCCCAGCAGAGCGGCTGTTCCGCGCGCAGGTAAAAATCGAAGCGACAGCCGGACTCGGCCATGACGTCGCCTGCCCCCCAGAGGCTTGTCTCTCGGCTTCCGCCACGCCCCAAACCGCGCTCTCGGCCGTCTCGGCGTGGATTCGAGCGGAAATCCTGCCCGATTCTCAGGCGATTAGGAACCGTTCAATGGTCTTAGATCTGGATGTCGGCGGTCCGAGACTCCTCGGCTTGGGAACGGCCGCACCGTCCGTCGATTATGATCCCACCTCCTTACGCACCAATGCCGCCCCCTGGGCCAGCGCCGCAAGCTTCCCGGCCGCGACCGCGCGCGGCAGCGGCGCCATGCCGCAATTGGTGCAGGGGTACATGCGCTCGGCCTCGACGTAGGGCAAGGCGGCCTTGATCGTGGCGGCGACCTGCTCGGGCGTCTCGACGTCAAGGGAGGCGACGTCGATCGCCCCGACCATCACGGCCTTGTCCTTCAAGAGTCCGATCAACGACAGCGGAACCTTGGAATTGGCACATTCGAGCGAGATCTGTCCGATCCGGCTGTCGTTCAGGGCCGGAAAGATCTCCTCGTACTGGCGCCATTCGCTGCCCAGGCTCTCCTTCCACTTGATGTTGGCCTCGATGCCGTAGCCGTAGCAGATGTGCACGGCGGTCTCGCACTCGAGGCCCTCGATCGCGCGGTGCAGCGCGGCGATGCCCCAGTCCTTGACCTCGTCCATGAAGACGTTGAAGGCCGGCTCGTCGAACTGGATCAGATCGACACCGAGCGCGGCCAGCTCGCGCGCCTCGTCGTTCAGGATCTCGGCGAAGGCCATGGCCATGTCGGCGCGCCGGCCGTAGTGCGCATCGGCGATGGTATCGCAAATTGTCATCGGCCCGGGCAGCGTGAACTTCAGCTTGTGCGCCGTGTGCGCGCGGGTGAAGCGCACCTCATCGCCGTGCACGGAGCCCTTGCGCCGGATCGGCCCGGTCACGGTCGGCACCTCGACCGTGTAGCGGTCGGCGCGGATGCCCATGGGAGTCTTCTTGTCCCAGTCGATGCCCTCGATGCGCTCCAGGAAGCCGTGCACGAAGTGCACCCGGAACTGCTCGCCGTTGCCGACGATGTCGATGCCGGCGTCCTCCTGCTCCTTCAACCAGACCAGCGCCGCGTCCTCCTGCCCGCGCCAGAGCGCCTCGCCTTCGAGACGCCAGGGCGCCCAGAGCTTCTCCGGCTCGGCGAGCCAGGCCGGCTTCGGCAGGCTGCCGGCGATGGTGGTCTTGAGCATGGCGCGGATCCCCCTGTTCGGAATTTTCTTCCGACAAGAATGCCATCAGGCATCTGCGCCTGCATCAGATTCGTCATTGCGAGCGCAGCGAAGCAATCTAGTCTCGGGCCGAGCACGCATGGCCATAGAAGTCCCGCATGCCGATGTGCAAGGCCTCGAATGTGGCGGGCCGCTGGCAGGGATCTGGATCGCTTCGCTACGCTCGCGATGACGGAGAACGTCGACCGCGGCAAGACCGAGACCCAGACCGCCGCCGCGCTCGATGCCCGCGCGCCCGCCTGGGCCAAGCGCGACGGCCACATGCAGTTGCTCGAGCACGGCAAGAGGACCTGCCGCTCGCGGGCGCCGCATTGCCCGGACTGTATCCTGAACGACCTCTGCGAGGCCTTCTCCGCCGGCCGGGTTACTTCCTCAACAGGAACTCCCGCCCGACCTTGACCCGCGGCACGCCGTCGTACTCCACCACGTCGGCGGTCGCGTAGGTCTCCGACCAGACCTGGGGCAGGTAGGAGCCGGTGCCGACGACGTCGATCGGGGCCTTGGCCTCGGCCATCAGCTTGCACTTGGCCGGGCCGAAGCCGGAGGAGGCGACGATCTTGACCTTGTGGAAGCCCTCACGGTTGAGCGCGTCGCGTAGGTGCCAGACCGCGGCCGCCGAGACGCCCGGGCCGACCAGGTAGCGCAGCTCCTGCTCGTTGCGATAGCCGCGCACCGCCTCGGGCACGTGGCGTTCCAGCGCGGCGTAGGAGGCGGTCGGGTCGAGGCCCTCGAGAAAGCGGCTGCCGGGGGTGTCCAGGCGCAGGGAGAGGTTGCCTTTGCCCGCGCGGCCGGGAAAGCGCCGGCAGACCGTCAGGCCGTCGGTGACCTCGCGGCCGAAGTAGTCGACCAGTACGGTCATCGGCTCGTCAGGGAAGGCCTCGTCGAACATTTCCGCGGCGCGCAGGGTGGAGCCGGCGTAGCCGATGAAGGCGTGCGGCATGGTGCCCTTGCCGCCCTGCTGGCCGAAGAAGTGGGCCGTCGCGTC
>JAKSDN010000907.1 GCA_022360075.1 Kiloniellales bacterium
AACGCCTTTGGCCAGAGCCACGACATCGCCAACCTGTTCATTTCGGACGGCAGCCAGTTCACCACGGGCGCGGCGGAGAACCCAACGCTCACCATCGTCACCCTTGCGATCCGCCAAGCCGATTACCTGGCCGAGCAGATGTCGGCCGGGAACATCTAGCCTTTCCCTGCGGGCTCGCAGATAGCGAATCTTCCCTTGACCGGCCCCGTGTCAGCCAGCGCGGGGCCGCCTTTTTTTGGGGCTGGAACAGCGATTGCGCTGAAAAGAAGCCCCGCTGTGGCAGGGGCCCAACGGGGATGAGTTGAACAGGGAGGAGGCCCTAGAAAAGGGCACACATAGTTTCCTAAAGCCATATGGTTAACGATTGGTTAACGGGGCGTGACGCTTCGGAGGTCTTCGAACGGCCGGAGCTGCTGGCCGCGCCCAAGGCCTTGGTCGGCGCCCCGCTCTAGGAGGGCGAGGCGCGCGAGCGCTCCCGGCTCGACAGGCTGGGCTATGACGGGTGGGAGTCTGGCTGTAAGCTGGACCGCTAAGATCGACATAGCAGCGTCACGGGGAGGGTCGGGTTGATGAGAGGTCTCGCCTTTGGGCTCAGCCTGATCGGCGGTCTCGGTCTCTTCGCCGCACCGGCCTTGGCCTCGGCCAACTCTGTCTCGACCGAGACGGATAACTCGATCCGCGCGCTCGAGGGCGAGGCGGCGGCGGAGATTGTCTTCGGGCCGATCCAGCCCGGGCGCGCCGAGATATCGGCCAAGGGCCTGGCGCAGCGCGGCGTCGTGATCCCCGTCGAGGTCAACTAGGGGGCGGCCGGGGGCGCGGGTGGATCGGAGCGAGCAGGCGGCGGCGCTGGAGGTCCGCGAGGTCACCCACGATTTCGGCAAGCGCCGGGCGCTCGATCGGGTCTCGCTGACCATCGCGCCGGGCGACTTCACCGTGCTGCTCGGCCAGAACGGCGCCGGCAAGACCACCCTCTTCTCGCTGGTGACCCGCCTCTACAACAACCGCAGCGGCGCGATCCGCGTCTTCGGCTACGACGTGCGCAGCCAATCATCCGAAGCCCTGGCGCGCATCGGCACGGTGTTCCAGCAACGCACCCTCGACCTCGATCTCACCGTCGCCCAGAACCTCTACTACCACGCCGCCCTGCACGGCATCGCCAAGCGCGTCGCGCGCGAGCGGGTCGAGGCCGAGCTGACCCGGCTGGAGCTGATCGAGCGCAGCGGCGACAAGGTGCGCCAGCTCTCCGGCGGCCAGCTCCGCCGGGTCGAGATCGCCCGCTCCCTGATCCACAAGCCGCGCCTGCTGCTGCTCGACGAGCCGACCGTGGGCCTCGACATTGGCAGCCGGCAGGGCATCCTGGCGCATGTGCGCCGCCTGGTCGCGGAAGATGGGCTGGGCATGCTCTGGGCGACCCACCTGATCGACGAGATCGTGCCCGGCAACCACGTCGTGATCCTGCACCATGGCAAGGTCCTGGCCGACGGCCCGGTCGAGACCGTGATCGAGCAGGCCGGCGCCGAGACCATCGGCGAGGCCTTCAGCAAACTGACGGGTATCGGCAAGCCGTGACGACGATCCAATACCTGCGCTGCATGAAAGGCATCGTCGGCCGCGAGGGCCTGCGCTTCCTGCACCAGCGCGAGCGCTTCATCGCGGCACTCGTGCGTCCCCTGGTCTGGCTGTTCATCTTCGCCGCCGGCTTCCGCTCGGTACTCGGCGTATCGATCATTCCGCCCTACGAGACCTACGTGCTCTACGAGGTCTACATCACGCCCGGCCTGATCGGCATGATCCAGCTCTTCAACGGCATGCAGTCCTCGCTCTCGATGGTCTACGACCGCGAGATGGGCTCCATGCGGACCTTGCTGGTGAGCCCGATGCCGCGCTGGTATCTGCTGTCCTGCAAGCTGCTGGCCGGCGTCGCCGTGTCGATCCTGCAGGTCTACGTCTTCCTCGGCATCGCCTGGCTCTGGGAGATCGAGCCGCCGCTCTACGGCTTCCTCACGCTGATCCCGGCGCTGATTCTCTCCGGCATGATGCTGGGCGCGCTCGGCCTGCTGCTCTCCTCCTTCATCAAGCAGCTCGAAAACTTCGCCGGAATCATGAACTTCGTGATCTTCCCGATGTTCTTCGCCTCCTCCGCCCTCTATCCGATCTGGCGGGTCAAAGAGTCGAGCGTCCTGCTGGCGCAGATCTGCGCCGCCAATCCCTTCACCCACGCCGTCGAGCTGATCCGCTTCGCCCTCTACGGACAGATCAACGGGCAGGCGCTCTTGATCGTCGTCGGCTTCACCGCCGTCTTTATGGGCTTGGCCATCTACGGCTACGATCCGGCCCGAGGCCTGATCGCCCGCCGCGGCGGCCCGGGCCGCTAGGACAGGGAGGAACGACTCCGATGGAAGCGACCAAGCTGGTTTTTATCCCGGCAGCCCTGTCCCTCGGACTGGCGCTGCTAACCGGACCGGCTCTGGCCGCCGGTTCGGAGGATCCGGACTGGCCTTGCGTCCAGCGCCAGGTCCCGGAGATCTCCGCCGGCATGGTCTGGGCCGGACCACCGGTCGACGAGGCCAAGGGCGCCGGCCAAGCGACACCCGAGATCCGCGAGCTGGCCAAGGTCATCGCCGCCCGCGCGACCGACATGGAGGACGCGAGAACGCGAATTGCCGCCTTCGCCGAGGGGCGTGGCGCCGATAGGAACGCGCAGCTCACGCGGCTATTCGGGACCACGCTGGCGCTGGTCAATCGCGAGCGCAACGAGGTGATCGCCGGGATCAAGCGCTATGCCCGTCGCCAGGCCTCGCTCGCCAAGAAGATCGAAGCCATGACGGCCGATTTCAACCGCCTGCCGATCGATGGCGGCGAGGAAAGCGAGCGGCGCCGCGAAGAGCTCCAGGAGCAGCTGAACTGGGACACGCGTATCTTCGACGAGCGGCAGCAATCGCTCGTCTACGTCTGCGAGACGCCGGTCCTGCTCGAGCAGCGCGTCTTCGCCATCAGCCGCGAGATCATGAACCAGCTCGACTAGGGCCAGGGGTCACTGCGATCTTGACTCTTGTATCGCGCTCAAGCGCCTTTTTGCTGTTCGGAACACCCCCTCCTCCTCATCCTGAGCTTGTCGAAGGGTGAGGATAGCTCTGCCTTGCCCATGGCACCGAGCAATCCTCATACTTCGACAAGCTCAGCATGAGGGGGAAAGAGGTTCAGCAAGCGGGGAGCGGTAAGGGTAAGGGTCAGTGTCAACAACCCACAGAATAAGGCGTCGTGCGGTCGTGCCGCACCGGCCCGGACCAAACGCAAGACGCTGCAAAAAAAGTGGCCCGGCACCTGGTCGGGTGCCGGGCCAAGTCGCAGCCTGAAGGCCGCGAAGCCGAAGGTCAGTTCGGCAGGGCAAAAACCGTTAGCTGACCTCCGAGCTGGGTGTAGCTGCTCAAGCTCTTGTAGGCGCCGACCGCGCCGAG
>JAKSDN010000682.1 GCA_022360075.1 Kiloniellales bacterium
GCGCCCAAGTCGCTCCAGCAATAGGCGGTCTCGTCGAGGAGCCGGCCGGCGAAAGGCTCCTGCCGCTTCGCGCAGCTCTCGCCGCCCATGGCCTCGTAGAAAAAGCGCGAAGGATTGCCCGACAGCACCCAGAGCCCGGCCGATCGAAGGCCGCTGCGATGCAGCGCGCGGAACAGACCGACCAGCAGGCGCCGGCCCAGGCCCTGCCCCTGCCAGTCGGGCGCGACGTAGAGCGTGTAGACTTCGCCATCGAACGGCAAGGACGCCACGCGACAGCGGCCGGCGCTGCCGAAGCCCACGACTTGACCGCCCTGCGCGCCCGGCGCTTTCGCCACCAGCACGCCCTCGTTGTGGCCGGCGCTTTGACTCAGCAGGCGGTACCACATCAGGCGCTGCCGCGCCTCGTTCATCTGCAGGAGATAGCGATCCGGCAGCAGGCCAGCATAGGTCGCGCGCCAGGTATCGACATGGACATGAGCGATCGCCGCCGCGTCCTTCGGGTCAGCCGGCCGGACGTCGACCGCGAGCTCGCTCACCGCCGTGTCCCGCCTTCCGGTCGGCAGGCGGCGATCAAGCCATCGAGCGGTCGCCAGGCATAGGCCACGCTGGCCAAGGTCACGCCTCCGAGCGTCTCCACGTCGGCATCCACGATACGCCCGCCGAGGCGCTCGTAAAAGCGCCGCGCGACCCTCTGTCGTCGATACACCCAGAGGTAGCCGCTGCCCGCACCGCGATCGGCCAAGACCGCGGCGGCCGCGGCCATCAGGCGGCGCCCCAGACCCCCGCCCTGCCGGGCCGGATCCACGTAAATGGCAACGATCTCGCCGTCGAAGGCGGCGCCCGGCTCCTCAATCCGGCGCAGCCACACGAAGCCCGAGACCGCAGGGTCTCCGGCACGTTGGGCGACAAGGACCAGCGGCGCATCGGCTTCCCGGGCGAGCAGCGCCCGCCACAGAGCGCGCCTGGCCGCGGGCTCGTAACGCGCCTTCACGTCGGCCGGCAGCCAATCGCCATAGGCCGCCAACGCCGCCGCACCGTGGACCGCCGCGATGCCGTCGGCGTCCGACGCCTGGGCAGGGCGGATTTCCATGTCCGTCACCGGCCATCCCGGCGTTCGAGGATGGCGACGTAGAAGCCGTCGGTGCCGTGGCGGGCCGGCATGAGCTGCAGATCGGGCCGATCGCTCGGACAGGGTCCGTCGAGCGGCGCGACCCAAGTCTTCTCGACGGGCACCTGAGCGAAGTCCGGCGTCGCCTCCAGGAAACGCGAGACGCGGTCGCGGTTCTCGCAGGCGAGCAACGAGCAGGTGGCATAGACCAGGCGCCCGCCAGGCTTCACCAGACCGGCGGCCTGGACCAGCAGGCGGCTTTGCAGATCGACCAGATCCTCCAAATCGCCGGACGCCAAGCGCCAGCGGGCATCCGGCTGGCGCCGCCAGGCGCCCGAGCCCGAGCAAGGCGCATCGACAAGGACCCGGTCGAACCGGCCGGCGGCCTCTTCGAGCCAGGGGTCGTCGGGGCCGGCCAAGCCGTGACTCTCGACGCAGGTCACGCCGGAACGGGCCAGCCGCGGCCGGGCGCGGTCCAGGCGCCGCGCGTCGCGGTCCAAGGCGACCAGCCGTCCCCGGTTCGCCATGCTGGCCGCCAGGGCCAAGGTCTTGCCGCCCGCCCCGGCGCAGAAATCGGCCACGGCCATGTCGGGCCGGGCATCGGTCAGCAGCGCGGCGATCTGCGAGGCCTCGTCCTGAACCTCGACCCAGCCGTCCCGAAAGGCCCGGGTCGCGGGCAGCACGCTGCGGCCTTGAAGCCGCAGGCCGAGCGGCGAGTAGGGGGTCGGCGCGGCCGTCAGGCCCTCCTCCGCCAGGGCCTGGCGCGCCCGCTCCCGATCGCAGCGCAGACCGTTGACCCGCAGGTCGAGCGGCGCCTCGCGTGTCAGCGCGGCGAGCTCGGCATCCAGATCGGGGCCGAGATCTTCGTGCAGCGCCGGATAGAGCCAGACCGGCACCTCGCCCGCGACCCAAGGCGCCTGCTCCGGATGATGGATACTCTGGCCACACAGGGCCGACAGGGTCGCGCGTTCTCCATCACTCAATGGCGCTGGGCCGTAGCGGCCGCCGTCGAACAGGCCGGAAGCCTTCTCCCCCTCCGGTCCCAAGGCGGTCCAGGCCAGCACGCGGCTGCGCGCCGTTTCCGACTCGCTCCCGACACGCTGCAACCACCAGGTCAGCCGGGCGCGGTGGCGCAGCACGCCGAAGAAAATGTCAGAGATCGCCCGGCGGTCTTTGGAGCCGATGTAGCGGCGCTCGCGGAAATAGCGGCCGGCGATCTGATCGGCGGGCTGCGCGGCCGTCATCGCCTCGAGCAGCTCGATGGCCGCCTGGACCCGCGCCGCCGGGGTCACGGCGGCGACCCGAAAGGACGGGGCCTAGTACCCACTATCACAAGAGGATGATACGTGTGATCGCTGGTCTTGGCTTTTGGGTAGGAGAGGACGCGCCGGCGGTGTTGACCACCGTCAAGCCTTCTCGACGCCCGCCAAAAGCCAAGAGCAGCGACCGTCAGGCGCCGCTCTCCGCCCCTCGGACGTCGTCGCGCGATTCTTGTGGTGGGCCACACCACGGCGAACCGCGCTCCTAGCCGAGGGGCGGAGAGCGGCGTCACACGTGTCATCCTCTTGTGATAGTGGGTACTAGTCACCCATCGGATAGTTCGGCGCCTCGCGCGTGATCGGTACGCCGTGGACATGGCTCTCCCGCAGGCCGGAGGCCGTAATCCGCCGAAAGCGGCAGTTGGTCTGCATCTCCGCGACGGTGCCATTGCCGGTATAGCCCATGGCCGCCCGCAGGCCGCCGACGAGCTGGTGGATGATGTTCCCGACCGGCCCCTTGTAGGGCACCCGGCCCTCGACACCTTCCGGCACCAGCTTGAGCTGGTCGGCGACCTCCTGCTGGAAATAGCGGTCGGCCGAGCCGCGCGCCATCGCCCCGAGCGAGCCCATGCCGCGATAGGACTTGTAGGAGCGGCCCTGATAGAGGAAGACCTCGCCCGGGCTCTCGTCGGTGCCGGCCAGCAGCGAGCCGACCATGGCGCAGTCGGCGCCGGCGGCAATCGACTTGACCAGATCGCCGGGGAACTTGATGCCGCCGTCGGCGATCACCGGCACGTCCAGCTTGCGGCAAACCTCGACGGTGTCGAGCAGCGCGCTGAGCTGCGGCATGCCGACGCCGGCGACGATCCGCGTGGTGCAGATCGAGCCCGGCCCGATGCCGACCTTGATCGAGTCGGCGCCGTGATCGGCCAGGGCCTTGGCGCCCTCGCCGGTGGCGACGTTGCCGCCGATCACCTGGGCGCGGTTCGACAGCCGCTTGACGTCGCGGACGGCATCCAGCACGCCTTGGGAATGGCCATGCGCAGTGTCGACCACGATGATGTCGACCTCGGCGTCGAGCAGGGCCTCGGCCCGGGCCAGACCGTCGCGCCCGACCCCGGTCGCCGCAGCGACGCGCAGGCGGCCCTTCTCATCCTTGCAGGCGTTCGGGAAGGCCTGGGCCTTCTCGATGTCCTTGACCGTGATCAGGCCGACGCAGCGGTAATCGTCGTCGACCACCAGCAGCTTCTCGATGCGGTGCTGGTGCAGCAGGCGCTTGGCCTCCTCACGGTCGACGCCATCCTGGACCGTGACCAGATTCTCCTTGGTCATCAGCTCCTGCACCGGCTGGGTCTCGTCCTCGGCGAAACGCACGTCGCGATTCGTGAGGATGCCGGCGAGACGTCCGTTGCCGCGCTCGACCACGGGAATGCCGGAGATCCGGTAGCTTTCCATCAGCGCCAGCGCGTTGCGCAGCGGCTCGTCGGGATAGATGGTCACCGGGTTGACGACCATGCCGCTTTCGAACTTCTTGACCTTGCGCACCTCGTCGGCCTGCGCTTCGACGCCCAGGTTCTTGTGCACCACGCCGATGCCGCCGGCCTGGGCCATGGCGATGGCCAGGCTGCTCTCGGTCACGGTGTCCATGGCCGCGGACAGCAGGGGGATGCCGAGTTCGATCGAGCGGGTGACGCGGCTGCGGGTGTCGGCTTGTTTGGGCAGGATGGCGGATTCAGCGGGCTCGATCAGGACGTCGTCGAATGTCAGCGCCTCGCGAATCTCCATGCCAATCCCCTGATCCCGGAATGGCGCGGCATCATACACGGCCGCCCGGCCTTGCCAAGCGAATAAGGGGACGGCGCCGGACGGCGCCGAGGCCGGCGCCGGCGGAGCCCGCGGCGCGGCTGGAGAACGGCTACTTGACGGTGATGCAGGTGCAGGGCGCGCCTTGGCTCACCTTTTGGGAGACACTGCCGAAGGAGATCGCCTCGATGGCCCGCAGCCCGCGGCTGCCCATGACGATGGTGTCCACCCCTTCGCGCTCGGCCCAGGCAAGGATCTGGCTCGGCGCGGGCCCGTCGTCGATCTCCAGGATCTTGGGCGTGACACCCTTGGCGGAGGAGTGCCGGCGGGCGGCGTCCAGCACCTTGCGGCCGATCTCGGCCAGCAGGTCGTCGGGGACCGGCTTGCTGTCGCGATCTTGAATGCGCAGCAGGTCGCTCGGCTGCGGCGCCGGGCTCGCCTCGATCTGACGCAGCTCTTCGACCATAGCGTCGCTGAGATGCTCTGCCTCGGCCAGCTTGCGCAGGTCCCCCACGTCCTTGTCGCGCAGCAGGACGTGGCAGAGGATCACTTTCGCATCGTGCCTGTGGGCGAGGTCGCAGGCCACGTCCAGCGCCTTCAAGGCGTGGTCGGAGCCGTCGGTCGGCACCAAAATCCGCTCCATCATGGAACGCCTCACTCTCGTCATATGTCATGGACGGCAATCGAAGGCTGTAGCCTAGCGAAGCGGCGCCCGCCAAGCCTTGACCCAGGTCAAGATCCGTCGTCCGGCGGTCCTCCGCGGAACCCTGTCGCGACGACGTAAAGCTCGGCGGACTCCTTGCGGCTCGCCGGCGGCTTGACGTGGCGCACCTTCTCGAAGCCGCGCTTGAGGCGCGCGAGCAGGCCTTGCTCGCTGCCGCCCTGAAAGACCTTCGCGACGAAGCAGCCGCCCGGCACCAGCACTTGCTCGGCGAAGTCCAGGGCCGCCTCGGCCAGGGCCACGATGCGCAGGTGATCCGTCGCGGCATGGCCCGTGGCCGGCGCCGCCATGTCCGACATGACCACATCCGCCGGTCCTTCGAGCAGGGCGCGCAGGCGGGCCGGTGCCGCCTCGTCGAAGAAGTCCATCTCGACGAAGAGGGCGCCGGCCAGGCTCTCGATCGCCGCGATGTCGAGTCCGACCACCCGTCCCTTCGGCCCGCAGCGCTCGACCGCCACCTGCGACCAGCCGCCGGGCGCGGCACCCAGGTCGACGACCTGCGCGCCCGGCTTCAGGATCCGGCACTTGTCGTCGATCTGCGCGAGCTTGAAGGCGGCGCGGGAGCGGTAGCCGCGGCGCCGCGCCTCGGCCACGTAGGGATCGTTCAACTGCCGCTTCAGCCAGCGAGTCGAAGAAGTCTTGCGGCCCTTTGCCGTGCGCACGCGCTCGCTGAGCTGCCGGCCGCTCGAGCCACCGCCGCGTCGGTCCGATCTGCCACCTCCGCCGCCGCGCCGCCGGCCGTTCGTCATCCGGCCGCGGAGTTCCAGGCTCGCTCGTCGCGGCGCCGGCGCCCGGCGGCGTGCCGGTCATGGCGGATCAGGCTGAAGAGGATGCCTTCGCGCAGGCCGCGGTCGGCGACGCGCAGCCGTCCGACCGGCCAGGCGCGGCAGATCGCCTCCAGGATCGCGCAGCCCGCGACCACCAGGTCAGCCCGTTCGGCACCGATGCAGGGATGCCCCACCCGCTGGTCGTACGGCATGCCGACGATGCGTCGGCTCAGGCTCGCGACCGAGTCGAAATCGAGGTAGGAGCCGTCGACCCGTGCCCGGTCGTAGCGCGGCAGGTTCTTCTGGATGCCGGACAGGGTCGTGACCGTGCCGGAGGTGCCGAGCATCTGAAGCTGGCCGTTCTCCACGCGTTTCGAGAGACCGTTGCGGCCCTCGAAGGGCGCGAGCGCCTCGACCACCTCCTCGACCATGGCGTCATAGGCCGTCTCGGGAATATCGATGCCGCCATAGCGCTCGGTCAGACTGACGACGCCCAGGGGAACCGACAGCCAGTCGACGATCTCGGGCGGCGGCTGGCGCCAGCCGGGCCGGTCACCGTCGATCGGCTGGACCGTGAGCCAGCTCACCTCGGTGCTGCCGCCGCCGATGTCGAAGATGAGAGCGTGAGAGACGGTCGGGTCGAGCAGCGGCGCGCAGCCGTAGAGGCCGAGGCTCGCTTCCTCGCTGTTGGAGATGATCTCGAGCTTGACCCCGACGTCGCGCTCGACCCGCTCGACGAAGAAGCGGCAGTTGCAGGCCCGGCGGCAGGCCTCCGTCGCCACGGCCCGGGCGCGGGTGACCCGGTGCCGATCCATCTTGCGCGCGCAGATCTTGAGCGCCTCGATCGTGCGGGTCATGGCCGCCTCGGAAAGCCGGCCGTTGACGGACAGGCCCTCGCCCAGGCGGACGATGCGGGAGAAGGCGTCGACCACGCGAAAGCCCTCGGCCGTCGGCCGCGCGATCAGCAGGCGGCAGTTGTTGGTCCCGAGATCGATCGCGGCATAGGTCTCCCGCGATCGGGATTCCCCGTTTTGCCGCCGGCGTCTCCTCGGCCGCCGGTTGTCCGGGCTTGTCACCAAGATAAGGTCCCCGTTGGCGCGCCAGGGTTTCGCTCAAGGACCCCGGCTGGCTTGCTTTTGCCGCCATCCTAGCCCCAGCCCGGCCACGGCACCAGCCCACAGAGGGAAACATCCCCAACGGAGACCGTTTCCGCTCAAGCGCCAACGGTTGAAATCGCCCCCCGGATGGGACTAGATAAGGAGATCGTTAACGCGCCCGGCCTTATCACCACGGGTGCCTGGCGATTTCCGACCCCGCTGGGGGATAGTTTAACGGTAGAACTGCCGGCTCTGGACCGGCCAGTCCAGGTTCGAATCCTGGTCCCCCAGCCACGCTTCTATTTCTCATACATTACAACAGTTTAGCCCCTCCGGCAATCCCGGTGTAGGGACACATTGTAGGCGTAAATAGGTACACATTTCGCCTGCGCAAACCATCGCTCAACAAAGGACAAGAGACCATGCCACGACGGGTAGCGAGGCTCCCGCGACCACCCCGCTTGCGCCCTCAAGCACGCGCAGTGAACACCTTCGTTCTTCCCCGGCGCCCCCCGCAAGCCGGCCAACCAGCGGAGGATAACACCCTCACCCAACTTGCCCGTGCGCTCGCTGATTTCGAGCCGGCCTTGAACCGCTTCATCACGGCGAAAGATACGAAAGCTCGCGAGCAGGCGGAGAAGCAAGCTCGGGCGGACCGCCTCCGGAACAAGCTGTCGTTCGCCGAAGCGGTTAGAACCGGTCAGGTCCCAGCCGGCGCGAACCCCTACTACGTCCAGGAGTACCAACGCGTAGACGGGGAGATCACCGCTCAGACTGCCTACCACGCATACCTCACGCAGGCGTGGCAGAACTCCGATCTACACAGCCGGCCTTTCCAGGATGAATTCGAGGCGGCGCAAGCCTTCTCAGATTTTGCCGATCAGGCCCGTAGCGAGTTCTTGAAGACCGCAGGGTCTGACAGCGTCGATTGGCTCGAAGGTTTCGACCGAAGGCGGGCAGGCGTCGAGACCGCAGTGTCCTCTGCAAACATCCAACAACGCCTAAAGGTGAACGAGGCCCGCTTTGAGGCCGCCACGGGCCTCCTCATCAATGAGACGTTGGCCGCCGAGGGCCTCTCCACCGAAGAACGGATTGACCGTATCCAGGCCCTATTCAAAGACCGATCCGGTCAATTCGGCATGAGCGGCACGAAGTTCAACGAACTGGTAGCGGATCAGATTGTGGCGGCATCCCTCCAAGCGGCCAATGACGGTAACATCCAAGCGGCCCTCGATGTCATCGAGCTAGCGGATCAGATCACCGCTGGAACCGGCAAGCTCTCCGGCCTCCCCAAGATCAAGGATCAGCTAGAGGAGGCTGAGCTTCGTATCACCCGCATCCAGCAGCAGCGTGAAGAACTAGAGCGCTCTCGCATCCGTTGGGGCTGGTCCATCGATGACCGGGAATGGTCCCTCAAGGCCCGCAGATGGCAGACAGAAGACCGTGAATACACTCTCGGGGAACGCCAGAGGGCCGAGAGCGAGCGAGATGACAGACGCGCCCGCGACATGGCCTTCTCAGACGCCGCTATGGAGATTATCAAAGACCCCGAGGCGGACCACACGGACATGCTGGCGGACATGGCAGCACAGCCGAACCTGGCCCCGCTCGTGTCCAGCCTCCAGGCCCTGCAGTCTCAGCGGATCAGCCTAGACGAGCACGTTGAAGAAAATCCGGAAGAGATCGGCGCGCTAAAGGTCGCCATAGCCCAAGGTCAAGCTGGTCCCGGCGACATCGCTCTTTTGATCGAAGCGCAGCGGATATCCACACCGCGGGCGATGGAACTAATCAACGATTGGGTCAAGGCTGACCGATTCGAGAGGACGATGAACAACGTCCAGGCGGATGTAGAGCGCATCATCCGCGACGGCACAGCCCAGGGCCGCCGTTCCATCGCCGGCAGTGACGAGTTTGGTTCCCCTGCTACCGCAACCATCGCCGCTCAAGCTCAAGCGGACTACGAGATGCTTATGTTGGAGTGGCTCGTAGCTAACCCACAGGCTTCCCGGTTGGAGGCCATGCGTCAGCGGTCGGAAATCCTCGAGATGATCATCAACGATCCGCAGTACTCCACGGATGACGCTGAAGCGAGGGCACTTGAGGGCACGGGCCGACCGCCCTTCAGGACGCCGGAGGAAGCGAGAGCCGAACGAGCGCGGGCCGCTCAAGGCAACATCTTCGATGGCATGGCCTTAGAGGAGCAGGAATGAAACCTTCACCGGAAGCTTGGGACCTCAGGTACTCGACATTCGATTAGGCCGTCGATTTTGAGGCGAGGTTTGGGGAAGGTGGCGGCAGCCGTCCTTCCCCTCGCCAGCTTGAATTGGTGTACAGGGAAGACAGAAAGTCGCCGCAGAGAACGTTGCAAGCGTTGGAGGGAAAGTCTTGAGAGACACCGGCAAAAAGGCCGGCGGGCGACCCGAGCGACACGTAGTTCTGAGCGATCAGGCGCCCTTCACGGTACGCCTTGCGGGCCGCTTCCTTGACCTCAGGGAGCGTGATGTGTTGTGGGGTGTAGGTGGCCATTCAGGTCTCCACGGTGTCGGCTATGCGAAGAAGCCGGTAGGCAACACCAGACCAGTAGTCGTAACCCTCCGGTGTTTCTTCCCAGACGAAAGCGCTGTAGAGCTGATCCCGAGCGTATCGTGTTAGGTCCTTGTCTGTTTTCATTCGGGCGTGGTCGTATTTGATGTCTTCGGTATCCATTCAGGTCTCCTTGGTTCGGGCGTGTGAGTAGAGACAACCACTCCGATGGCGCGGAGTGTTCGGCGTGTTAGGGGTCTGCAGTAATCAGGATGAAGGGTAGGGAGCGGCGCGACCGAGACCGAGACCGACGCGGACCTATTTCTGCGCCTCGCCGAATGCTAGAAGATCTGGCAAGCGGATCTAACCGGCGAAGGTGATGTCATATTTCGGAGAGATCTGGAAGGGTCGGGTAAGGCGGTTTTGGTGGCTGCGGGGTGTGGCGGGCGCGGTGACGCTCACTGCACTTGTGCCAAATATCGTCGACTTAAGTCGTTATGAGTTTCTGAGAGCGTTTCACGCCCTCATTGTGGGGTGGAACGTTGTGGCTGCGCGGCTGGGCTACATAATAGGTAAGATACCATTTGTTCCTGAGCTAAGTGGAGAAGTGATAAGTACTTTCTTTTTTTCCTTGTCTATTGTTTTTCCTATAGCATTCGCGATAGTGACCACCACCCTTAGAAAAAACATATCAAAATTCATTTACTATTTACACTTAGCAATTAAATTGTTTTTTTTCTTTTCAGATTTTTTATTCATTTACTGTTGTATATTATTCTATCATGAAAGGAGCCAAGCCAGAAATAGATCTTCTATTTCTTTATCCAGATCAAAAATATATCGTAATAGACTCACATATGAACACAATTTTCTTTACTATAGTTTTCATATATTTATCCTATGCCCTTTACCGATTACCAGACTTCCGAAAAGGGGTTATCTATACAGTGACCTTTGTAGTTTCGATCGAAGTGATGTATTTGCTCCAGCTACCGTGGTTTACCGACCAGATCAACAGCTTTGCCTGCGAAACTTTGAGTGATCCCCCGGAAAGCTGCATTGAAGGGGCGGAAGGAAATTAGGATACACCCGGCGATTTCCTTGAAGCTCCCCACCGTGTCACTAAGTATTGTCTGTTGACTACAGCGACAGGAGGAGCCTATGGAGGTTCTTACTGCTGTAGCTGACACAGCGACCGTCTTAGTCGCTATCGTCTTCTTGGCGGAGTGGCTGAGGCAGAAGCTCCGATAAAGTCAGTTAGGAACTTGGCCGGGGACTATGCTCTCTGGGCCAAAGCGGCCACGAACCGTAGTTGGCTTGTAGCTGGCGGCCTCTTTCCTAACGAAGACCATCCGGCCCTCACTCGGAGACACACGCGGTGTCTCCTGGCGAAGGTCGGCCAGTTCTCCTCCCCACTTCAGTAGATGTGTAGGGTCTCGATGTCGTAGACGGAGAGCCAGAAGCGCGCGCCGTTCCGCTCTCCCTCCTCATCGACAGGGCGCAATAGTAGCTTACCCTCGGGATAGCGGATGCTTTCTACGCGGACGCTCTTCACGTCTTGGCCGTTGACCCGGACGGTACACCACTGCCGCGCCATCGCGTTAAGTGCGTCCCAGATGAGTTCCCCGCCGTCTCGGATTGAGTTGTCCCAGGTGATGTTCATCAGATCGCCTCTTGTAGCTCAGCCGAGATCCGCCGGGCGTCCTCAGCCTGGCTTTCGAACTGTTCGGTAAGGTGCGGGTAGCCGAGTTTCTTGGACGTCTGGGCGATCTCGCCCCAAAGGTGCGCAGCGTTGTCCATCGCCTGGACCACTAGCCACGGATCGTCCTCTTGCGAGAAGGTGAAGTTCACGACCATCTCAGATCACCTCCTTCTCCTCATAGGCTAACGCCCCGCATTCAGGGCACTCCCCAACAGGGACGGCCCCTTGTCAGCACCGATGCTAATTGTCCGCAAATCACCGATCTAAGGTGTCCCCTCTGGGCTGAGGCGGGTCTCTACCCTTTGGCACCGATTCGGGGTGCTGGGGGGAGAGATGCTCAGCCGGGAGGATTATCTGATGATCGAGGAACGAGCGGCCCGCGGGGCATATCTGAAAGACATCGCAGCTGATCTGGGGGTCCACCCGCGCACTGTGAGGCGGGCGCTGCAACGGGGCGGTGCGCCGTCAGGCAAGCGCCCTGGAGCTCGACGCAGCAAGCTCGATGCCTTCAAGGCGCAGGTTGACCAGCTGCTGCAGGCCGGGGTTTGGAACGCGGTGGTGATCCATCGCGAGATCACCGCCCAGGGCTATCAGGGCGGACTTTCGATCCTGCGCGATTACATCCGCCCCAAGCGGGTGCTGCGCGCGAGCCGGCGCACGGTTCGCTTCGAGACCGCGCCGGGCCACC